>CAZEUW010000057.1:0-11932 GCA_964515425.1 uncultured Gemmatimonadota bacterium
GCCCTCGGGCTTCATCCAGTTGTACTGCAGCCGGAGCCGGACCCATTCGCTCTGCCACCAGGTCAGGCTGGGGGCGAGCTGGAGCCGCTCCGGTCCGTCCCCGAACCCGTCCAGCCAGTCGGCCCGGGCGCCGACGATCCAGCGCCGGTCGAGCCGGTAGTTGCCCTGGAGGTAGCCGCCGTGCCCGCTCAGCTCGACCCCGCCGAAGTCCTTCTCCGCCAGGTACCACTCGGCCGCGAGCCGCAGGTCGCGGTAGAGCCCGCGGCCGGACGGCGTCCAGCGGAAGGCCGCGTCGAACGCCAGCAGCCGGGTGTCGAGGTCCACCCCCTCGGCCACGTCGTCGTCGTGGCCCGTGAGGCCCGTGGCGCCGAGCTCCAGGTAGGAGGAGGGCCCGAGATCCCAGAAGCTGTTGAGGTGGGCCAGCCAGGAGAGGTCGTCGCCCTCGTGGAAGAGGACCGCGTTGTCGGCGGCGGTGGCCTCGAAGGTGAGGGCGTGCGTGCCCGCCCCCGTGCTCACGGACGGCGACGTCAGGCTGGCGCCGGTCTGGATCAGCCCGTCTTCGCCGAGGAAGTGCATGGCGGCCAGCGGCCGCTCGACGTCCAGCAGCGCGTGGGTGTGCCACCGGTTGTAGCGGCCGATCTCCTGCCGGAACTTCCCGAGCTTCAGGCCCAGGCTCGCCGGGAGCCCGACCCAGTAGAGGTAGCCCTCCTCCAGGTCGAGCTCGCCGCCGTGGCCCTCCTCCTCGCCGTCCAGGAACGCCGGCGTCGAGCCCTCGAGGGCCTCCTCCAGCCCGGCGATCTCGAACTCCTCTTCCCGGGCCAGGAAGATCTTGGTCCGGGTGTAGGGGTCGAGGGCCGCCTGGAAGGAGAACTCGAACTCCCGGGGCGTGAATCCGCCGAGGCTCGATCCGCCGGCGGGGTCCGCGTAGTTGCCCACCACGTCCCCGGTGACGCTGATCTCGGGATTCAGGATCTGGAGGTCGCGGGTGCGGCTGGCGCGGTTCTCGGCCGGGGCGGTGTCGGCGCCCGCCGCTTCCCCCGCCGCCTCTTCGGCCTCGCGGCGGAGTCGGGCCAGCGCCTCGCCTTCGTCCTCCTCCCGGTCCTCCATCTCGTCGACGGGCTCGCGGGCCGCGTCGGCCGGCGTGGTGTCGGCTCGGATCGCGGCCTGCAGCTCGGCCAGCAGGGCCGTCACGCTGTCGAGGCGGGCCTCGAGATCGGCCACCCGGGCCTCGAGGCTGTCGCGCTCCGCC
Source organism: uncultured Gemmatimonadota bacterium (assembly GCA_964515425.1). Classification (GTDB taxonomy): domain Bacteria; phylum Gemmatimonadota; class Gemmatimonadetes; order Palauibacterales; family Palauibacteraceae; genus CAYVFM01. The sequence continues at coordinate 1,250 of CAZEUW010000057.1, forward strand.
TCCTGCGCGGCGCCGGGGGTCGGCGCGGCCAGCAGCGCGGCCGCGCAGGCCGCCAGCGCCGCCGGGGCGGGCGTGCGTCGTGTGCGTCGGGTCATGGGGTGCTCCTCGTCCGGGGTCGAGCGTCCGTGCCCCACGACGCCGCCGTCCGGACCGCCGGGTGCGGCGCGTCCGACGTCGATGCCGGGGGAGCTGGGGTATGGGTCGGCCGCCCCGAGGCGGGGCGCGCCGGCTCAGACGAGGAGGGTGGGAGGGGCGCGGGGGAGGGCCGGCCCGGTCGCGTCGGGCGACCCGTGCCGTCGGTCGGGCGTCGCGCCCGCCTGTCGCGGGCCGGGGCTCTCGGGGAGGGTCGCCGTCGGCTCGACGGGAGTCATCGAGGAGGCGTAGAGCTGGAGGCACGCCTGGTGGTCGTGCAGGACCCGGCAGCGGTCGGCGTCGTGGGACGCCTCGACGTGCGCCGGGCCGCCGACCTCGCCGGCGTCGATGGCGATCCGGAGGCTCGGAGAGAGGAGCACCGCGACCGCCGCGATCGTCCGGATCGTCCGCTCCAGCACGGGTGGTCCGCTCATGCGACGAATCTACCGCCGGAGACGGCAGAGGATCCAATGCCGGTGGGCGGCCTCGCCTCGTGGGGGGACGCGGCGGCGGCCCTCGACGGCCGCGCGCGTGGCGTGAATCCTGCCTCCGGAACCGGTCACCGCGGGCCTCGACGATCGGGCTCATTCCTGCAACGAGAGCGACCGTCCCGATGACCATCGTGCGCGTCACCCGTCGGCTCCACTTCTCCGCCGGCCACCGGCTCCACCGCGAGGACTGGGACGACGAGCGCAACCGTCGCGTCTTCGGCGCCTGCAGCAACCCCAGCGGCCACGGCCACAACTACGACCTCGAGGTGACGGTCGAGGGGGAGGTGGACCCGGAGACCGGATTCGTCATCGACCTCAAGCGGCTCAAGGAGCTCGTGCGGGGCCTCGTCGTCGTGGACGTCGATCACGCCAACCTCAACGAGGACGTGCCCTGGATGGAGGACGTCAACCCCACCGCCGAGAACCTCGCGGTGAAGATCTGGGAGCGGATCGAGGGCCGGCTCGACGGGGCGGACCTCGTCTCCGTGAAGCTCTGGGAGACGGAGCGCAACGTCGTGGAGTATCGCGGTGAGTGAGGGGAACGCGGAGGGCGGCGGCCGGGACGCCGAAGTCGGCGCGGACACGCGCCTCGGCGACGCTTCCATGGCCGAGCTCGTCCGGGAGCAGCTCCGCCGCCTGGGCGAGGACCCCGACCGCGAAGGGCTCCTCCGCACGCCCGATCGCGTGGCGCAATCGCTCGACTTCCTGACGCGTGGCTACTCCATGACCGTCGACGAGGCCGTGGGAGACGGGATCTTCGAGGAGGCCCACGACAGCATGGTCCTCGTCAAGGACGTCGAGATCTACTCCCTGTGCGAGCACCACCTGCTGCCCTTCTTCGGCAAGGCGCACGTGGCGTACATCCCCGACGGGCAGGTGATCGGCCTCTCGAAGGTGCCACGCGTGGTCGAGGTCTTCGCCCGCCGGCTCCAGATCCAGGAGCGGCTCACCGAGCAGGTCGCCGGCGCCATCCAGGAGGCGCTCCGCCCCCGCGGGGTCGGGGTCGTGGTGGAGGCCTACCACCTGTGCATGATGATGCGCGGGGTCGAGAAGCAGAACAGCAAGACGATCACGAGCGCGGTGCGGGGCACGTTCCGGAGCGACCAGCGGACGCGCGACGAGTTCCTCCGGCTCGTCCTCTCCCCGCAGTTCGTCTCCTGACCGGGGCGGGAGCCTCCCATGGAGCTGGCGGGCCGGAGCGCGCTGGTCACCGGCGCCAGCCGCGGCATCGGGGCGGCGCTCGCCGCCGCCCTGGGCCGCGAGGGCGTCCGGCTGGTCGTCACGTCGCGCGGGGGCGAGGCCCTCGAGCGGGTCGCCGGGGACCTCGGGGCGGCGGCCGTCGCGGCCGACCTGACGCGGCCCGCCGAGGTCGATCGGCTGGCCGAGGAGGCGCGCGCCCGGCTGGGCGGTGCCCCGGACGTGCTGGTCAACGACGCCGGCGTCTTCCACCTGGAGCCGGCCGACGAGCTGTCGCCGGACCTCTTCGACCGCCACCTGGCGGTCAACCTCTCGGCCCCCTTCCGGCTGGTGCGGGCGTTCCTGCCCGAGATGCTCGACCGGGGCGAGGGGCGTCTGGTCCACGTCGGCTCGCAGGCCGGGAGGATCGCGCTGCCCGGCAACGCGGCCTATTCGGCCTCGAAGTACGGCCTCCGCGGGCTGCACGAGGTGCTGGAGGTGGAGCTGGAGGGGACGGGCGTCCATACGCTGCTGGTCGAGCCCGGTCCCGTGGACACCGCGGCCTGGGACGACTTCGAGGAGCGGCTGGGGGAGGACCTCCCGGCCCGGGACGCCATGCTGGCTCCGGACGACGTCGCCGCCCGTATCGTGGAGGCGCTGGCGGCGGGCCGCGCCGGAGCCCTCCCGATCCGGGGCCCGGAGGGCTGACGCGTTGTTCCTGGAGCTGTCGGAGGCCTTCGTCTGTCCCCGCTGCCGTCCCGCGCAGGGGCTCGTGGTGCTGGTGGATCGGATCGAGGGCCGCCGGGTGGTCGAGGGCCGGCTCGGCTGTCCCGAGTGCGAGCTGCGCGTCCCGATCACGGAGGAGGTCGTGCGCTTCGACAGGATCGGCGGCCCGGGCGATGGCGTCGACGGGGCCCGGGGCGGCGCGGCCCCGGGGGGCGTGGAGGCGGGCGGCACGGAAGCGGGCGAGGCGAGGCCGGGCGACCCGGATCCGCTCCTCCGGGACGTCGACGACGAGGAGGCGGCGACCCGTCTGGCGGCTCTGCTCGGCGCCGACGAGACGTCGGGCTACCTGCTGCTCGGCGAGGGACTGGAGGGGCTCGCCGCCGGCCTGGCCCGGCTCGCGCCCGAGGCGGAGGTGCTCTCGTTGGCGCGCCGGCCGCGGAGCTCCGAGACCGGCTTCACCCGGGTCGTTGGTGCCGCGGGCGGCGTGCTGCCCCTCTTCACCGGCCGGCTGGCGGGCGCGGCGCTCCTCTCCCCCGACGGGATCGACGCGGAGGAGGGGATACGGGTGGTCCGGGTCGGCGGCCGGGTCGGCGTGCTCGCCGCCGGGACCGGGGCCGAGGAGGCGGTCGCGGCCTCGCCGGTCTCGGAGGTGGCGCGCGAGGAGGGCGTGCTCGTGCTCCGCCGCGAGGAGGGCGGCTTCGAGGAGCCCTTCGCCCGATTCCGGGGGGGACCGCGTCCCCGCAGCGGGAACGACTGATCGGGACCGCACGAGCCGCATTGCCGCCGCCCGAGAAGCCGTCTAGCTTGGGGGAATCCGGGATCCCACGATGAGCCCAGCCTCCGCGCGTCGCCGGCGACCATGCGACTGAGCCCCCGGGCGCTCGCCCGGGCGGGCGGGATCGTGTGCTCCGCGTCGGTGTTCCTGCTCACGCTGCTCTTCCTGGTGGGGCCCGGCGAGCCCCGGCAGCTGGCGCCCCTGGCGGGCGTCCTGTTCGGCTACACGGTGAGCGTGGCGGGGGCGTTCGTGGGAGCGCTGTGGGCGTTCGCGTACGGCTTCGTCGCGGCCGGGGCCGTCGCGTTCTTCTACAACCTGGCGCTGGTCGCCCCTCCGCCGCTGCCGGGAGGGACGGGCGAGGGCGACTCCTCCGAGACGGAGACGGCATGAGCTGGTGGAAGTTCTGGGAGGACGGGGAGGAGGAGTCCCCCGACTACTACGCCGAGGGCGTGGCGCTCATCCGTCAGGGGGAGTACCTGGAGGCGGTCAACCGCTTCCGGCTGGTGCTGAGGGACCGGCCCGACGACGTCGCCGCCCACGCCCAGATCGGCGTCGCCTACCAGAAGGCGCAGCTCTACGACGAGGCGGTGAAGAAGTACCGCGAGGCGCTGGAGCTGGATCCGGGGCACGCCGGTGCCCACTTCGGGCTGGGCTTCGTGCTCCGCAAGCAGGGAAGGGACGACGCCGCGATCCGACACCTCCAGGAGTTCCTCCAGGCGGCCTCCGGCGAGGCCGTCCCCGACCGGCAGGTCGAGCTGGCGCGGGAGACGCTCGAGGAGCTGCGGGGCGGCGGAGCGGACGGCGGCGCCGACGGCGCCGCGACCGGCGCCGGGGACGGGCCCGATGCCGGCTGACGTCGTCGACACGAGTGGACGTCGGGAGGCGAGCACCCCGGGGCGGCCGGAGCCCGGCACGCTGGTCGAGCTCTTCCTGGACGGGCTGGCCGCCCACCGGTCCACCGAGGCGAAGCGCTGGCGGGACGACGACGGGAGGTGGCGCTCGATGAGCCACGCCGAGTTCGCCGAGGCCGTCCGCGAGGCGGCGCTGGGCCTCGGGGAGCTGGGGGCGGAGCGGGGCGACCGCGTCGCGATCCTCTCGCGGACGCGGCTCGAGTGGGCGCTGGCCGACCTGTCGCTGGTGATGGCCGGAGCCGTCAGCGTCCCGGTGTATCCCACCCTGCCCCCGAACCAGGTCGCCTACATCCTGGCGGACGCCGGCGACCGCACCGCCTTCGTCGAGGACCAGGAGCAGTACGACAAGCTGGTGGAGGTGAAGGGGGAGCTGGACGAGCTGACGCACGTGGTCGCCTTCGAGCCGGTGGAGGCGTACGACGGGCTCCCGGCGACGACGCTCGCGGAGCTCCGGGAGCGGGGTCGGGGCGTCTCCCCGGAGGCGGCCGCCGACTACGAGTCGCGGGCCCGCGGGACCCGGCCCGACGACCTGGCGACCCTGATCTACACGTCCGGGACCACCGGCCGACCGAAGGGCGTCATGCTCTCCCACGACAACTTCGTCAGCAACGTGCGCGCGTCCTGCGAGGTCCTCCGCGTGCACGAGGACGACGTGGCGCTCTCCTGGCTCCCGCTGGCGCACGTCTTCGAGCGGATGTCCGGCCACTACCTGATGTGGGATCGGGGCGCCACGGTCGCCTACGCCGTCTCCCGCGACACCATCCCGAGGGACATGGGCGAGGTCCGTCCGACCGTCATGACCGCGGTGCCCCGGCTGTACGAGAAGCTGGTCGAGAAGGCGGAGGCGGCGGCGCGCGAGGCCGGAGGGCTGAAGGAGCGGATCTTCCGCTGGGCTCGCGGCGTGGGGGAGAGGCGCGCGGACCGGGTCCTCGCGGGCGAGTCCACGGGGCCCCTCCTCGGGCTGCAGTACGCCGTGGCCGACCGCCTGGTGTTCGGCAAGCTGCGGGAGCGGACGGGCGGCAGGATCCGGTTCTTCATCAGCGGAGGGGCGCCGCTGCCGCCACCGGTGGGCCGCTTCCTGTGGGGGGCGGGCCTGCCCGTCATCGAGGGCTACGGGCTGACCGAGACCTCGCCCGTCCTGTGCGTCAACCCTTCGGAGCGCCCGAAGCTGGGCACCGTGGGCCCCCCGATTCCGGGCACGGAGCTCCGCATCGCCGACGACGGGGAGATCCTGGCGCGGGGCCCCCAGGTCATGCAGGGCTACCACGGCGACGAGGAGGCGACCCGGGAGGTCATGCTCGAGGACGGCTGGCTCCGGACGGGCGACGTGGGGGAGCTGGACGAGGACGGCTACCTGAGCATCACCGACCGCAAGAAGGAGATCCTGGTGCTCTCGACCGGAAAGAACGTGGCGCCGTCGCCGGTGGAGAACGCCATGCAGCGCTCCCGCTTCGTGGAGTACGCGGTGCTCATCGGCGACCAGCGGAAGTTCCCGATCGCCGTGATCCAGCCCGCCTTCGAGGAGGTCGCGAAGTGGGCCGACGGAGAGGGCGTCTCGCTGGACGCGGACGACGAGGCGTCGGTCATCGGCAGCGCTGCGGTCCGCGAGCTCTTCGACGCCGAGATCCGGGAGGCCGTGCGCTCGTTCGACCGTCACGAGCAGCCCGGCGAGGCGCTCCTCGTGCCCGACCGCTTCGGGGTCGACTCGGGCGAGCTGACGCCGACCGACAAGGTGAAGCGCCGGGTCGTGCTCGAGCGCTACGAGCAGGAGATCGACAGGGTCTACCGCGAGGCCGAGCAGGCCGGCGAAGGGGCCGGGGGGATGGTCCACGCGGTCGGCGAGCGGTGAGCGGAGGCCGTTGATGAGCCGGGCGGGCCCCGCCGTCCCGGGCACGCGCGCTCGCGTCGTCCTGGTGACCGGCCCGGACCGCGAGACGCTCACGGCACTGGGCCGGAGGGTGGTCGAGGAGCGCCTGGCCGCGTGCGTCAACGTCGTGGACGGCGTCACCTCGGTGTACCGCTGGCAGGGCGACGTCGCGGAGGAGGCCGAGTCGCTGGCGCTGATCAAGACGACCGGGGACCGGATGGAGGCGCTGCGGGAGCGGGTCTCCGAGCTGCACCCCTACGACACGCCCGAGTTCGTGGCGCTGCGGATCGACGCGGGCTCCGAGGACTACCTGAGATGGATCGAGGAGGCGGTGAGCGACGGATGACGACGGACCGGGACCCGATGCAGACCGAGCTGGTGACCCCCACGGAGGCCGTCGTGCAGGCCCACGCCTCGGACGAAGCGCCCCCCGACGAGGGGAGGCCCACCGGGGACGGGGCGCCCGCCGGGAGCGAGGCGGCGCCGGACGAGGACGAGGACCTCACCGAGGGCGAGCGGCTCTACCGCGAGGCCCGTCGACTCTCCGACGGCGGCGAGCTGCGCGCGGCGGCGGAGACCTACGAGGAGCTCCTCCGCCTCGAGCCGCGCAACCTCAGGGCTCGGAACAACCTCGGCTACGTCTGCGACCGCATGGGCGACTCCGAGCGCGCCCTGGCCGAGTACCGGCGCGCCCTGGAGCTGGACCCCGACAACGTCAAGCTGCTGACCAACGTCGGGGCCCTGCTGGGGACCGTCGGGAGCTTCGAGGAGGCGGAGGCCACCCTGCGGGAAGCGCTCGAGCTCGCCCCGTCGGACGCCGACGCCCGCACGAACCTCGGCCTGGTCTTCTATCGGAAGGGCCTGTACTCCCGGGCCGCCGAGGAGCTGGAGGGGGCCCTGGAGCACGATCCCGAGCGCGTCACCGCCTGGTACTACCTGGGCGAGTCCTACAACCGCCTCGGCCACGTCGAGGAGGCCGTGGAGGCCCTGGAGGAGGTGGTGCAGCTCGACCCGACGCACCACCGGGCCCATTACACGCTCGGCATCCTCTTCGACCGCCGGCAGGAGCGCGACCGGGCCTCCGAGATGTACCGGAAGGCCCGGGAGCTGGAGGAGCGGTCACGCGGTGAGGGCGGTGAGCCCCACGAGTAGGATGCCGATGACGGCGCCCAGCAGGTAGCCGAGCCGGACGATCAGGTCCAGCTCGCGCTGGGTGACCGAGCGTACCAGGGCCTCGAGCTCCTCCATCGGGAACTCGAGGATCTTCTCCTCCACCTTGCGGGCGACCGGGATCCGATCGGCCACCGCCGGCAGCTCTCCCGACAGCCAGCCCCAGAGCGGCGGTGCGAGCAGGTCCGCCAGCCGATCCGCGGCGCCCCGGCCGAGGGCGGGCCCGACGGCGGCGAGGCGGCGCTCCAGCAGGGCGTCGGCCGCGCGGTCGGCGATCGAGGCGACCGCCGCCTCCCCGGCCTCGGAGCGGAGCAGCGAGGCGATCCAGCCGCCCAGCCGGTCCGCCGGGAGGCGTCGGACCAGATCGGACCAGGTGGCCCCCTCCGCCTTCCAGGCCGCCTCCTCGAGCCGGTCCAGCAGGTAGCGGCGTCCGGACGGGGAGTCGGCGGCCGAGACGATCCAGTCGGTGGTCCCCTCGAGGGCGGCGCGCACGCGGGGCTCGTCCGGCTCGCCGAGGATCTCCCGCGCCGGCCGCCGCAGCAGCTCCTGGACGGCGTCCCCCACGCTGCGCGCCATCGCCTCCTGCACCTCCGGCTCCCGCAGCAGCTCGCCCAGCCGCTCCGTGCCCTCCTCCTCGAGGGTGTCCACGACGCGGTCGACCGTCTCCTCGGTGATCACCAGTCGGGCGACGACGCGCTGGTGGAAGCGCAGGTCCTCCATGAAGCGCTGCAGCAGGTCGTCCACCGCCCGCTGGAAGCGCTCCCGCGCGTCAGGGTCCTCCAGGAGCCGGCCGAGGCGCTCCATCGCGATGGGGAGGTACCGGCCGACCACCTCCTCGAGCGCGCCGACCGCGTCGCGCGGGAGCACCTCCTCCAGGCTCCGGCCGGGACGGAGCACCTCGTCGGCCAGCCGGTCCAGCTCGCCGCGGACGGCACGCCGGAAGGCGTCGGAGCGGGCGGTGCGTTCGAGCCAGGCCTCGACCCTCTCCCGCGCGGCGCGCATCGCCTCGGGATCGACCTCGCCGTTCTCCTCCTCCAGGACCGCGGCGACGTCGTCCAGCAGCTCGCCGGTCTGCCGGGCGAACGACTCCGACTCCAGCGCCTTCGCCACCCGGGGGGTGAGCCCGATCAGCGCCGAGCGCGCCAGCCCCCTCAGCTCCTCCAGCGCCTCGGGGGAGAGGACCTCCACGGGGGGCGGGTGCTCGCCGCGCAGCACGCCGCGGAGCACCTCCTCCAGCCGGTCGCGGAAGGCCGAACGGACGGACTCCCCGCCGAGGACCTCCGCCAGGTCGTCGGAGGTGAGCAGCCGGCCCCCGACCGCCCCGCCGATGGCCCGCGCCATCCGCTCGCGGTTCTTGGGGACCGCCCCCTGGAGCCAGTCGAGCCGTCGACCGAAGAGCCGGGGCGGCTCGTAGGGGTGGAAGAGCATCCAGATCGCCACCCGGTTGGTGAGGCCGCCGGCCGCCGCCCCGCCCGCGACCGTGAGGAGGGCACGGAGCCACTCCATCCTCAGCGCCCCCTTCCCCGGACGAGCAGGCCCCGGACCGCCCGCTCCTCGCCCGCCACGGTGCGCCCGCGGAACGCCCGGACGGGGGCGTCCGACGCCTCGTCGATCGCCTCGAGCTCGATCTCGAACGAGCCGTCCCGCGGCCGGACGCGCCCGGCCGCGGCGCCGTCCGGGAGGACGACCGAGACGGAATCCCACGGTCCCGATCGCTCGCCGACGCGGCCGTGGGCGGTGGTCGTCCCCGCCTCGTCCACGGGCAAGGTCACGACCAGGCCCTCCTCCGCGGACAGGGCCAGCAGCAGGAACCCGTCCTCCCCGTCCGGCGGCGCGGCGTCCAGCGGATGGGCGGTCCGGCGGACGACCGCGAGCCCGGAGACCGTGTCCGGGCCGGAACGGACCCGGGCCCGGCGCAGCCGCTCGCGCTGGCCGGTGGGGCTGGGCCAGCTGCTCGCGACCCCCCCCACCTCGAGGACGACGTCGCGCAGGCCGCTCCGGAGGCGATAGGCCGCGATCTCGCCGCCGCGGGCGGCCACGAGCCGCAGGGGGCCGCCGGGCAGCACCCGCCAGCGGGCCCTCGGCACCGGAACCGTGTCGCGGAGCGATAGCACGGAGGTCCAGCCGGCCGGGCCGTGGAGCCAGCCCCGGTAGCGGCGCCGCAGGCCTCCCCCGCCCGTGGACTGCTCGAGGCGCAGGAGGAGGCCCACGTCCGAGTCGGACGCGGCGAAGGCCACGGTGGTCAGGTAGCGGGCCCGGGTGGTGACGTCCCCGGTCGTGGAGTCGGACGCCGCGGCCGACGTCGCCGCGTCCCGGGCGTCCGCGGGCTCCTCCCCGCACGCGGCCACGGCGACCGCCGCGCAGGCCGCCAGGACCGCGGGGACGCCCGCGATCCGTCCGTCGTTCCCGCTCATCGTGCTGCCCGCCTCCCGGTCCGTGCTCCGCCGTGACCGCCGCAGCGGCCAGGAACGGCGCAAGATACCGGCTTCCGCGGGCTACCGTCCAAACCGGGCCGCCGGTAGCTTCGGGGCGGCCGTCGGAGCGGCCGTGCGCGAGGAGGGACCCGACATCGACGCCCGGAGATCCGCATGAAGCTCCATACGAAGATCACGATCGCGCTGATTCTCGGCGTCGTCGCGGGCGTGGGCGCCAACCTCACGGGCATCGGCTGGCTGCGGGACGCCCTCGTCTTCCTGGAGCCGTTCGGGCAGGCCTGGATCGACCTGATCACGATGGTCGTCATCCCCCTCGTCTTCGCGAGCCTCGTGGTGGGCGTCACGAGCATGGGCGACATGGCGCGCCTGGGCCGCATCGGCGGCAAGACGGTGGCCTTCTACCTGGCGACGACGGCCGTGGCGGTCTCGATCGGACTCCTCCTCTCCAACCTGGTGACGCCCGGGAGCGGGATGGATCCCTCCGCCCTCGAGAGCATCCGCGGCCAGTACGCCGATCAGGCCGGCTCGACGGTGGAGCAGGCGGCCGGGGGCACCCCGGGGCTGCTGGACGTCCTCTTCCGGATGATCCCGCCGAACCCCGTCGAGGCCCTCGCGAACGCCGACATGCTGGCGATCATCTTCTTCGCGATCTTCTTCGGGGCCGCCGTCGCCGCGCTGCCCAGCGAGCGGAAGCAGACCGTCATCGGCTTCTTCGACGGCGTGAACGAGGCGGCCATGAAGATGGTGCACTGGATCATGGAGCTCGCGCCGTACGCCGTGTTCGCCCTCATCGCCGCCGTGGTCGCCCAGTTCGGCACCGAGGTCCTCCAGAGCCTGGCCGTCTACTGCCTGGTGGTCGTGGGCGGCCTGCTGCTGCACGCGCTCGTCACCTATCCGGCCGCGCTCCGCTTCCTGGCGGGGATCAGCCCGCTCGACTTCTTCCGCCGGATCCGCGAGGTGCCGCTGATCGCCTTCTCCACCTCCAGCTCCAACGCCACCC
>CAZEUW010000058.1:0-11645 GCA_964515425.1 uncultured Gemmatimonadota bacterium
ACGGTTCCGTCGAAGTACTCCCTGACGATCCGCCCGTGGCGGCCCGTCACCACCACCAGGTCTTCGAGCCCCGCCGCCACGGCCTCCTCGAGCACGTGGTGGAGGACCGGGCGGTCCCCCAGCGGCAGCATCTCCTTGGGCACCGTCCGGGTCGTGGGCGCGAGACGGGTGCCGAGTCCGGCCGCCGGCACCACGGCCGTGCGGATCACGGTGCCGGCTGGCCGGGGCGTCGGGCGCGGGCGCGGCCGCGTCCACGAAGGGTCATGCGGCACGGGTATAGGCTCCGGGCCCGCGACGGGCAAGCGGCCGAGACCGGGGACGCCGCGAGCGGCGCGCGGTGTCACGTCGGGCGCTCCGGGTACGTCTTCCCGTGGGACGGTCCACGCGAGGACGTCCCGCCGCGCGCCGAGCGCGCGCCGGCCTCCGTTCGACGAGAACCAGGGGGAACCGATGAGACCCACTTCGTCCGCTGCGCCGATCCTCGCAGCGATCCTGACCGCCGCGATCCTCTCGGCGCTCGGCCCGGTCCCGACCACCGCCCAGAACCGGGTCGGCCTCGAGGTGCGCGCCGGCCTCGGCCTGCCGGCCTTCGATCTCGCCGACCGCGCCGACGCCGGCACGGCCGTCGGCCTCGACCTGACCTACGCGCTGGGCGAGCGGGTCGCCCTGGTGCTCGGCGGCGACGTCGAGTTCCTGGACGGCCAGCGGCTGGAGGGCACCGACCTCGCCCACCAGGACCTCACCGTCTGGCACTACGCGGCGGGCCTCGAGGCGCAGCTCCTGGATCCGGTCACCACCTACTGGCGGCTCCGCACCGGGGCCGGCGTGGGGGGCAGCACCTACGACGCGGACGGCGGCGACTCGAAGACCACGCCCGCCCTCTACGGGAATCTCGAGCTGGGCTACGAGGTCACGCCGGAGGCGGACCTCTTCCTGGGCGTGAAGAGCTGGCTGGGCCTGGGCGGCCAGGACGACGTCCTCGTGGCGGACGATCCGCTGGACCTGGGCGTCTTCCCGCCGCCCGATCCGCTGTTCGGCGTCGAGGACGTCGCCTGGAGCTTCCCTGTGACCGCGGGGGTCCGATTCCACTTCTGATCTGACGCGCCCCTCACCGCCAGTCGCGGGCGGAGACCACCGTGAGCGCGCCCGGTCGGACGTCGACCGATCCGAGGTCGATGCGATCCCGGCCGTCGCCGCCAGCGGGAAGGACGGCCGCGAGCGAGTGTCGGCCCGCGGGCAGCTCCAGCCGGAAGAGCTCCAGCCGGGCGGGCAGGAGGTGCCAGCTCCGCGTGTCGGCGCGCTCGATCAGCGCGCCGCCGACGCGGGCGGCCCAGCCGGCCAGCTCGCCCAGGGTCTCGTCCTCCTCCGACACCTCGTCCTCGATCGCGTCGGCCAGCTCCTCCCGGACGGCCGCCCGCAGCAGGGCCTTGGCCAGGTCGAGCACCCGTCGATCCCGGTAGGCCGCTCGAACGGCGTCGGAGAGGTCGGCCTGCAGGAACGCCCCGGAACGCGCCGATCCCGCGTCGACGGTCGCCGTCCCGGTGACCGTCCGAGCGTCGTGGAACTCGGGCCACGCGATCCGGAACAGGATGGGATCGGCGTCGGAGCCGCGACCGGCCAGACGCCATCGGCGGGCCCGGCCTCCGCCGTGGAAGGCTCGGCCGGCGATGCGGCGCACCACGTCCAGGTCGGCCTCGTCCTCCTCGTCGGGATCCCAGTCCTCCAGCTCGCGCAGCTCCTCGAGCTCCCGCGGGAGCAGGAAGAGGGTGAGATCGCGCTCGACCCGGTGGGCCACGAAGCCCCGCTCGACCACCACCAGCACCTCGCCGGTCGCGCGTAGGCCGCCGGTCCCGGATCCGTCGGCCCGGCCGACCGACGGGTCGACCGCGCCGAGGGGGGTCGGGAAGTAGGGGGACGACGAAGCCTCCCGCGCCGCGGTCGCCGCCGATCGACCGGCACCGGGACCCCCCACGGCGACGGCGCGCCGGTAGGCGACGCCGGCGTCGTTGGCCTGGCCGGCTGCCTCGAAGACGGCGCCGGCGAAGTGCCACAGCGAGGCGCGCATCCCCTCGTTGACCTCCGACGGGTCCTCCTCCTCGACGATCTCGAGGCGTCGGGAGAGCCGGCGGGCCTCGACGGCGGCCTCGTCCGGCTCGCCCATCCGGAGGTAGTCTAGGGCGCCGTAGTAGTGGAGGAGGATGCGCTCGGGGGCGGGCGGATCGTAGGGCAGCACGCGATCGCCGCCCAGCACCGAGAGGAGCGCCCGGGTGACGCTCTTCGTGTAGCGGTCCTCGGCCAGCCGGACCGCGCGCTCGACGGCTTCGGCGCTCCGGGCGTAGTCGCCGGCGTAGTGGGCGGCGGCGACCTCGTGCTGGAGGCGCAGCAGCTCGTCGCCGGCGTCGCTCCGATCGGGCGCCAGCAGCGCCAGGGCCGAGTCGGCGGCGCCCCGGGCGAGCAGGACGCGGAGGTCGTGGTCGTAGCGGCTCAGGCCGCTCGGTGCGACGTCGTGGGAGCCGAAGAGCGCGGTGCATCCGGAGAGAAGCGTCGCCGCCGAGAGCAGGGCGACGCCGACGACGGCGTGCCGCGCGCCCGGACCATCCCGGTCGCCGGGGCGGAGGGATTGTGCGGGCACGACGCCCCTACGGCGCCGTGCGCCGCTCCAGCACGACGATCCGTTCCTTCGCGTGGGCGATGGCCTCGGCCACGTTCGCGGCGACCCGGCCTCGGGCCTCGATCCGCTCGAGCTCCAGGCGATGGAGGAAGAGGCGATACTGAATCAGCGCCTCGATCGGACGGAGCTGCTTGTCCAGCACGGTGGCGATCCGGTAGGCGACCATCGCGTTGGCCGGGCTGAGCACGTCCGCGCGGTCGTATCGGTCGAGGGCCGCGTCGAGGGCGCCCTGGGCGGCCAGCTCGTCGCCCTCGCGCAGCAGCAGCTCGGCGAGGGCCTCGGCGCGTCCCTCCGTCGTGGCCTCGTACGCCTCGTCGACCACCCGTACGCCCGACGCCTCCTGGTAGGCGAGCCGCGCCACGTTGCCGTCGGCGAGTTGCACCATCATCACGTCGCCGGCGGCGTCGGAGGGCAGGGCGGTGAGCGAGCGCGGGACCATGACGACGGCGCTGCCCGAGCGACGGATCCGCCACGCCTCCTCGGTCGTGCCGGTCGCCGCCAGCACCGCCGTCTCGGTCATGCCGGGCCGGAGCTCGCCGCGCAGGATCGCCTCGCAGGTCTCGGGCTCGCAGCGCTCGAGCGCCGCGGCGCGCAGCGCCTCCCTCCGCTCCCTCATCGCCTCCCGGTCCTCCCGGGCCGACGAGTCGTCGGAGGCCCGGGTGCCGTCCTCGACGGTGACCCGGTCGCCGCTCTCGTAGATGGGCTCCTCGTGCACCCGCTTCGAGGAGCAGGCGGCGACGAGCCCCAGCAGCAGCAGCGTCGACGTGACACGTGTCATGGCTTCCTCGCTGAGTTTCACAGGCCCAGCCGGCTCCGCTCGATGTACTTCTTGATGGTGTGCTGTCCGGCCCAGACCTTGGCGTTCGATTCGAGGTCCACCAGGGTCGCGTCCGCCTGGTAGAAGACGACCTTCTCGCCGCCCTCCTCGTCCTCGATCGCGGTCAGCTCGCCCTGGAGCATGTAGTCGGCGCCGAGCTCGCGCCCGAGATCCGCCCGCGTGTCCGCCCGGGCGTGTTGCTGCTGATCCTCGCGCTCGGCCCGGACCTCCTCCCTGAACTCGCCGGCCGCGACGATCCGGACGCGACCGCTGTTGAGGAGCGCCCGCTCGAGGTCGTTCAGGAACGTGTTCACGGGCACGTGCTCCATCGTCCGGTTTCGGAAGCTCCCGAGGATCAGCGTGGGCGGCTCACCCCCGTTGCGCTCGGCGTGGCGCGTAGCCCAGCCGGACTCGAGGCTCTGCGCGATCAGCGCGCGGGCGACCAGCCGCGAGTCGGTGTCGTTCCACCGACCCGACAGGTCCGTGACCGAGGTCGGCTCGATCCTGGAGACCTGCTTCCCCCCGCAGGCCGCAACGACCAGGGCCAGGAGGACGAGGGCCGCGAGGCTCCCGGGGCGGAGGTGCGTGGAGGGAACACGAAGCATGCTCGTCATGGGCCGTCACCGCCGTCGTGTCTGAGTTGGGGAGGGCTCGGCCACGGCCGCCCGGCGGCCGCGGGAACCCGTCGCGATGGGCCACGAAACCTAAGCGAACGTGGTCCCGGCGCCCATCCTCCTACTACGACGACGGTTCGGGGGAGCGAAGCGTCACGGACAGGAGCGGTCGATCCCCGGATCCCAGTTGAGGGGCACGAGGCGCACCCGGAGCCCTTGCGCCCGACCGGGCTCGACGGCCGTCTCGGGGCCGAGCAGCAGCCGGTGGCCGCCGACGCGATCGGAGCCGGTCGCGGCGAGCCATCGGGCCAGACGATCGGCGTCCTCCCAGCTCGCGAGCCGGAGGACGGAGGCGCGGGACGCGCCGGGGGCCCGGACGTGCACGGCGTCGCGGCAGGCGGCGTCGACGACCTCCCACACCGAGGCGCGCAGCTCGGCGGCCGAGACGAGCGTGACCTCGCTGCCGCGGCCGACCGTTCGGAGGAGACGCACGTCGTCGTCACCCTCGTCGTCGGTCGCGTCGCCCGCCCCCGGCGGGACGGTGCGGGTCGTCGCCTCGTACCGGAGCCGCGCCGTGAGGCCGCGGGGCAGGGGGCGGGGGACGCGCAGCGACCGCACCCTCGCCCTGACCGCCTCCGGAGGGGCGGGCCGGCCGCGGTCGTCGAACAGGCCCTCGAAGCCGTGGACCGGGACCGGAGGCAGCGCCCGGGTCCGGAGCTCGACGGCAAGGACGCTGTTGCCGGCCAGGTCGACGCCCAGCGCACCGCGCTGGAGGAGCACCATCGAGTCGGGGAGGAGGATCCCCGTCGAGAGGTGGCGGTCCGAGACCGGGAGCTCCTCGTCGAGCCGCACGGCGCTGCCGACGTCGAGCCGGGCGCGGTCGGCCACCGGCAGGCGTCCCGCCGGCGACAGGTCCAGGTCCAGCGCGGACTCGGCGTCGCGACGAAGCGCCATCGTGCCGACGTCCACCGTGCCGTGGTCGCTGGCGTAGCGATCCCAGCTCCCGAAGCGACCCTCGAGCGTGTCCAGCGACAGCACCACCCTCAGGCGGGCGATGCGATCGGCGGCTCCCGGCGCGCGGCTCTCGGCGGAGACGACGACGCGCCGCCGGAAGCGGGTGCGATCGTCGAGGCCCGCGGGATCGGGCGCCGCCGTGGCCGGCGCGGCGAGGGCGGAGAGGAAGTCCTCGACCGATCGCGTCTTGGCGGCGAGGCTCTCGATCAGCTCCGGCTGGGCCGAGCGGGAGAGCTGGAGGAGGCGGGTCCCGTCCGCCTCGGGCGGCAGCGGTCCCGCGTGCACGGTGACCCGGACCAGGTCGGGCGCTTCGCCGCGGGTCAGGTCGGCGTGGCGGCGCAGGAGCTCCGGCTCGGAGGGCGTCGAGGCGCACGCCGCCGTGAGGAGCGCGACAGCGACGCCGACGCCGAGCAGCGCCCGCCGCGGGTCAGCCATCGCCCCTGCGCCACAGCCGGTAGATGCCGGCCGGCTCCGGCTCGCCCGTCCGGGCGTTCACGACCTCGAGATCGGCGACCCGCTCGCCGGCGAACCGGTCGGTGGGGAGCAGCGCCGGGTTCGCGCCGTCGTGCTGGCCGGCACGGCGAACCACCTCCAGGCTGCGAGAGACGAGCGAGACCGGCCACTGCTCCGGACCGTACAGGTCGCGCCAGCGGTCCAGGATCAGCGCGTATCGATCGTCCCTCGACGCGTCGGCGGGATCGTGGTCGGCGCGGGCGTGGTCGACGGGAACACGGTCGCCGAGCGGGTCGGGCGTGGGCGTGCGGTCGTCGGGCATGGGGAAATTCTCCGGGGTCGGGGGCCGTGCCCAGTGTAGTCGGGCGTATCAACGCATCGTCAACAACTCCCTCGCCCCGCCACGACCCGGGTAGCGAAGGAGTCGTGGACGGGCACTCGACGGCTGATGCGTCTGGCGCGCTCGTTGCACTCGAGATGGGCGGGACGACCAGGTGGGAGCGCAGGACCACTTCATACTGGAGGGGAGCCATGTCGTCACGGAGATGGGTCGGCCGACTCGCCCCGCTGTTCGCCGTGTCGCTGTTCCTGATCCCGCCGGGTTGCGCCACGAACCCGGCGACGGGCGAGACCCAGCTCTCGCTCATCAGCGAGGGCCAGGAGATCGAGATGGGCCGACAGGGGGCCCGTCAGGTCAGGGCGACGATGGGCCTGTACGATCCGGACGGGCTGGGGGCCTACGTCGAGCGGATCGGCCGGTCGATGGCGGCGGAGTCGGAGCGGCCCGACCTCCCGTGGAGCTTCGCCGTCGCGGACGAGCACACGGTCAACGCCTTCGCCCTGCCGGGCGGATTCATCTACATGACACGCGGCATCATGGCGCACTTCAACTCGGAGGCCGAGCTCGCGGCCGTCCTGGGCCACGAGATCGGACACGTCACGGCGCGCCATTCGGTGAACCAGCTCAGCCGGCAGCGGCTCGCGGCCCTGGGGCTGGGGCTGGGCTCGGTGTTGAGCGAAGAGGTGGCCCAGTTCCAGAACGTACTCGGGGCGGGGCTCAGCGTCCTCTTCCTGAAGTACAGCCGGGACGACGAGCGACAGTCCGACCGGCTGGGCCTCCGCTACATGACGCGTGACGACTACGATCCGAACGAGGCCCTGGACGTCTTCCGGACGCTCGGTCGACTCTCCGAGCAGGGGGGCGGCGGGGTCCCGAACTGGCTCTCGACGCACCCGACGGCGGAGAACCGCATCCAGGAACTGCGTCAGGTCCTCGACACCCTGTCCGCCGCGAAGCTGGAGGGCCGCGTCGGGCGCGACGACTACCTGCAGCGGATCGACGGGATGGTCTACGGTCCCGATCCGCGCCACGGATACTTCCGCGGCGACGAATTCGTGCATCCCGAGCTCCGGTTCAGCCTCGCCTTCCCACGAGGCTGGCAGCGCCAGAACCTGGCGCTCGCCGTCTCGGGCGCCACGTCGGAGGGCGACGCACTCGTCCAGCTCAGCCCGGTCGACACCACCTCACGCGAGGCGGCCGCCGAGGCCTTCTTCGGGGCGCGATCCGTCCAGGCCATCCGCACGCGACGGACCGAGATCAACGGCTTTCCGGCGATCGTGGGTGAGTTCCGCGCCCAGAGCGGCGAGACGATCCTGCGGGGCCTGGTCGCCTTCCTCGACGACGGCGACACGACCTACCGCCTGCTGGGCGCGACGCCCGAGTCGCGGTTCGGACGCTACGAGCGGACCTTCAGCGACTTCATCGGCTCCTACCGTCGCCTGAACGACCCGGACGTGCTCGACGCCGAGCCGCTCCGGGTGGACCTGGTCACCCCCTCGTCGGCCATCACGATCGAGCAGCTCGCCCGCGGACGGTCGAGCCCGGTATCGGTCGAGGACCTGGCCATCCTGAACGGCGTCGAGGCGGGCGAGACGATCCCCGCCGGGCGGACGATCAAATGGGTGGTGGGCGAGCTCCCGGCCGCGATGCGGGACGACGGCTGAGGCCGGGGACGCGACAGCGGTCGTTGGTCGGCGCGATGCCGGGCCGGGAGGCGAGCAGCGGTCCTTGCGGCCTCAGACCTCCCGCACGACGCCCGGCGCGAGGAAGACGAGTCGGGCCGTGACGGCCCCGGGGTCGAGGCCGTACATCGAGGCGACCGCCTCGCGGTAGAGGGCGATCTGCGGCTCGTAGTCGCCGACCTTCTCCTCCAGCGTCGGGCCTGCGTCCACCTCGTCGGTCTTGAAGTCCAGCACCTCGGCGCTCACTATCGGCGAGCGCTCCCCGTCGAGGGTGGGAGTGCCGTTCCCCCCGTCCTCCCGGATCAGCACCAGCCGGTCGATCGATCCCGTCACGATCTCCCCTCCGCGGCGATGGGAGAAGCGTCGCTCCGTGCGCACCTCGACCGAACCCCGACAGCGGTCAGCGGTCGCCTCGCGCGACAGGGCGCGCCGAACCTCGGGAGCTTCGAGAGCATGTCGAAACCACTCGAGGTGTCGTTCGATATCGTCATCTGTCAGAGATGGTTCTGTCCTCCGAGCGATCTCTACGAGCCGCGTGTCGGCCGGCAGCTCCTGCTCGATCCACCGGACCTCCTCGCACCAGGCGTGGACGACGGTGCCCAGGGCGTAGGCGCGATCGCGGTCCACACGGAGCCGGTCTGCCAGCTCCACGCGGCCGTCGCTCGCCAGGTCGGACGGGGCGACGCGTCCGAGGATCCTCTCACGCCGGGCCCCGCGGGTCACCCTGAGCGGCCCGGTCTCCCCGTCCGATGCGTCCGCGGTGGCGGCGCGAGCCTCCCGGATCCGCTCGATCTCACGATGCCACCCGGCTTCGCCGGCCTCGAACAGTCGCTCGCCGTCTTCGACGCGCCGCTCGTGGTGGCCGAGCGAGGCCCGCACGAGCCGGGCGAGCGAGCTCGCCGAGGAGATCGACGATTCCGGATCGGCCTGGATCAGCAGGTGGAGGCTGTAGCGCGCCCGCGTCACCGCGACGTAGAGGAAGCTGAGCGCGTCGCGGAGGAGGGAGCACTGCTCCTGCCGAACCGCCTCCTCGACCTCCGGGAAGAGGTGCCGATGGTGCCGGGGAATCCGCGGGAAGACCCGTAGCACCCGACCCGTGTCGGGATCGCGCTCGGGGAGCGCCGGGCCCGACCCGGTCCCGGCGATCGACCGATCGAGCTCGGGAAGGACGACCGCGTCGAACTCGAGCCCCTTCGCCTGGTGCACGGTCATCACACGGACGGGCGAGGCCAGCGGGTCCTCGACCTTCTCGCTGCGGACGAACCGCGCGAAATCGCCGGGCCGGAGGGTGGAGCGCTCGTCCCAGCGGTAGCCGAGCTCGACGAGCTGCTCGAGCCGGCGCATCTCGGTCGGGCTCACGCGGGGCGCCAGCGCCCGGGCCCACTCGGCCAGGGACGACCCGTAGCCCTCGTCGAGCAGGCGGCGCCTCACCGACAGCGAGAGGCTCCGGGCGGTCCGCTCGTCGCGGCGGTCCGAGAGGCCGACGATCTCGCCGAGCGGCGTCGCCGCGACGTGATAGCGGGCGATCGTGTCCCCGGGATGGTCGGCCAGCCGGAGGAGCGCGAGCAGGGCGGCGACCGGTGCGGCGTCGTCCACCGGCGTCCCGCCCTCCTCGCTGGCCTCAACGCCCAGGAGCCGCAGCTCGTGGATGACGCGGGCCACCGAGACGTTGCGGTAGGTCAGCACGCCGATGCGGGCGGCCGGGACCTCCTCGTGCAGGCGGGCGGCGCGCCGGGCGGCGAGCGCCATCATGCCCTCGGGGTCGCGATTCGGACCGACGTCGACGGTGACGTGTCCGGGCTCGTCCTCCCGCGGCTCGGCCGGGTGGTGGCGGCCGAAGGCTCGGGCCCAGCGCCCTGCCTCCCCCGGCCCGCGGTCGACGCCCTCGAGGACGGGGTTGTCGGCCACGTTCTCGAAGAGCCCGTTCACGAAGTCGAGCACCGTCGGGGACGAGCGCCAGCTCCGGTCGAGGGTCTCCTCTCCCAGGCCGTAGCGCTCGGCGACCCGATCCACCAGGCGGGGGTCGGCGCCCCGCCACCCGTAGATGGACTGCTTCGTGTCGGCGACCACCACCAGGGATCCCTCCTCCCGCGGCGCCGACGCCACCCGATCGAGCAGCGGCCGGAGGACCTCCCACTGCCCCAGCGCCGTGTCCTGGAACTCGTCCAGCAGCACGTGGGCCGCCCGGCGGTCGAGCCGGTAGGAGAAGTCCTCTCGGGCCGTGATCGGGGTATCGCCCGCACCGAGGAGGTGGGTGACATCCCCGAACCGGTACGCTCCGAGCTCCCTCTGCCGCTCCAGGAACCCCTGCTCATACCTGCGCGCGAACCGCCCCATGGCGCGCGCCTGCTCGTCGTACTCGCGGGCGAGGGAGGCCCGGGCCAGCATCCGGGCCTCCTCGTGGATCGCCGCGACCTCGGGCGGGATCGGGTTGTGCGAGAACTCCTGTTCGCCCTCCCGGAGCTTTTTGCCGACGCCTTTCCTCCACAGGTCCTCCCACCGCTCCTCCCGGATCGCCGCGACGGCGTCGTCCAGGGCGTTCTCCCAGGTGACGTACGGCGTTCCGTCGTCCTTGAGGGGCGGTTCGACGGCGGCGAGCCGGTCGGCGAGACGATCCCGGGCCCGCGAGGGATCCTCAGGCCGGTCGACGACGCGGAACGGAGACCAGGGGTCGTCCGCGCCCGGGTCGAGCTGACGCTCGAGCGACAGCAGCGCGTCGGCCTGGTCCTCCAGCCGGTCGTAGACCCGGCGCGAAGCCGGCTGTCGCGCGATCCTTCGCACCATGCCGACCAGCTCCGCCCGCTCGCCCGCTCCGAGCACCTCGTGGAGGGCCTCGGCGCGCAGGCGGGCCTCGAGCGGCGGATCGGCGATCGTCCAGCCCGGGGGCATGCCGAGCTCCGGCGCGAAGCTTCGCGCCGTGCGCACGAAGAGGGCGTCCAGCGTGCCCACGTCGATCCGATGGAGGCTTCGTGAGAGCATCTCCAGCAGGCGGAGCGCGTCCTCACGGTTCCCGAGACCGTCCGCGCTCTCCGCCCCCGGCATCGTCGCGTCCCGGGCGAGCTTCCGGGCGGCCTCGGGATCGAGACAGGCCTCCGCCAGCCGGTAGAGAACCCGGTCCAGGATTTCGCCCGCGGCCTTCCGCGTGAAGGTGGAGGCGAGGACCCGGTCGGGCTCGGCGCCCGAGGCCAGCAGCCCGACGATGCGGCTGGAGATGGTGTAGGTCTTCCCGGTTCCGGCCGAGGCCCGGACGAGCTGACGAGGGAGAGGGACGCCGCTCATGGGCGGCCTCCGTCGCCGTCGCCGGACGGGCCGTCTCCGGTGCGGCCGTCGACCGTGGGCTCCGACGCGGCTAGCAGCCCTCCACCTAGCAGGGCCTCCAGCGGGTCGTCCCGCCACGGGACCCGGCGGTCCGGGTCGTGGGCGATACGCCCCTCCCGAAGCCGGCGCACCACGGACCGCGCCGTCTCGTCCGCACGCGCCAGCTCTTCTTCCGACCAGCTCGCCAGGGCCGACTCGACCTCGCCCGAGCGGGGCAGGCTCACGTATCCGAGCCGCACGGTGGTGTCCGGGCCCGGAGGCTCCGTCGGGAAGCCCGCTTCGGCGATCGCCGGGAGCAGGTGGCGATACAGGGGGAGCTGCAGGTCCACCCACGTTTCCCCGTCACGGTGGGCGTCGTCGGGATCGCGCGCCCGCTCCCCGGTCTTGTAGTCGAGCAGCATCCATTCGTCCCGGCGCTCGTGGCGTTCGATCCGGTCGATGCGGCCCGAGAGGAGCACGGGTTCGCCGTCGACCTCGAACGGCACCCCCTCGCCCGGCGGCTGGGCTTCCACGGCCACGACGCGCCAGCCGTCGCGTCGCCGCTCCGATTGCCAGGCGGCGAAGGAGGCCAGCCGACGCCGGAGCAGCTCGATCTGCAGCCGGACGGCGGGCAGCACGTCGCCGCCGAATCGCGTCGCGACATCGTCGCGAAGCAGCCGCTCCAACTCGCCGCGAATCGCCTCAGGCTAGTCCTCGTGCACCGCAGCCCCCTCGCCGAAGCGGTGCCGGACCCGGT
>CAZEUW010000059.1:0-11330 GCA_964515425.1 uncultured Gemmatimonadota bacterium
CTCCGGGTCCTTCTCGTGCGGCCTCACGCCGCGCTTCCAGAACCGGTCGAAGCCCGGCACCTTCAGGCGGCGCGGCTTGAAGGCGCCCTTCCCCGCCGCGATGATGATCGTCTTCGTGCGACGCTCGCCCTCGCTCGTCCCGAGCACGAAGTGGCCGTCCTCGCGTCGGAGCTCCTCGACCTTCTCGTCCAGGCAGACGTCGGCGTCGAACTGCGTCGCCTGCTCCACCAGGTCCCGGGCCAGGTCCTTGGCCAGCACCTTCGGGAAGCCGCCGACGTCGTAGACGTACTTCTCGGGATAGAGCGCGGAGAGCTGTCCGCCGAGGTGCGGTAGGGTGTCGATGATGCGCGCCTCGATGCCGCGCATACCGGCGTAGAAGAGCCCGTACAGGCCCGTGGGACCGCCCCCGATGATGGTGGTGTCGACCAGCTTGGAGCTCACGTGCGGATCGTCGTCTGTGTCGGATGAGGTCCGGGCCGCCCGTTCGATTGGCACCCTCCGCCCGGCCGTACGTTCCCCTGCAGGGGCCGTTCCTCCGAGACGCCGCTCCTGATGGCCGGGGCCGGTCCTCGCGCCCCGGGAGAGCGTTCAGCCGAGCGCCTCCCGCTGGCGGTTGCGGATCCCGTGCATGCCGTAGTCGATCACCGCGTAGACCGACGCGGCGCCCACGAGCAGCACGAGCAGCGGCACGCCCGGCGGCCACAGGATCAGCGCGAAGAAGGTCGCCACCTGGAGCCCGGTGGTGACCTTCCCTCCCATGCGGGAGCGGAACGAGAGGCTGCGGCCCACGAGCAGGGAGAGGAGGAACGAGCCGGCGGTGAACACATCGCGGATGATGAGGATGAGGAAGCCCGCCCAGTCGAGCTGTGCGCCGGGCAGGAAGGAGACCAGCCCGAGCAGCACGAAGAGCTTGTCGCAGAACGGATCCAGGAGCTCGCCGATCTCCGAGGTGGTTCCGCTCCACCGCGCGATCGCGCCGTCGAAGAAGTCGGTCAGCGCTCCCAGGGCCACGACGAGGACCAGCCAGCGCTGGTCGCTCAGGGCCAGCAGCGACAGGCCGAGCGGGATGCGGCTCAGGGACATGAGGTTGGAAAGCGTGAGGAACCCCGGGTCCCGCGCGCTTCGGTCGGTCACGCGTCCGCCCCTCGGCTGCCGTCGGGTCCGTCGTAGGCGCCCGGCGCCTCCAGCTCGCCCGGGAGTCGGCCCTCCTGGTACCAGGCGGACTCGTGGTACCGGCGCGCCATGATCTCCACGCCCAGCTTGATCAGCACGGCGGCGGGCACCGCGAGGAGCAGGCCGACGAAGCCGAAGAAGAAGCCGAACATGAGCAGGGCCAGGATGACCCACACGGGGTGGAGCCCGACCGAGTCGCCGACGATGCGCGGCGCGAGGATGTTCTCGAGCACCGATTGGACCGCGTACACGCCCGCGACCTTGAGCAGCGAGACCGCGACGGCGCCGCTGAACAGCGCGATCAGGAGCGCGACGGCCAGGCTCACGGCGAACCCGAGGTAGGGCACGATGTTGAAGACCCCGGCGATGAGGCCGAGCAGGAGGGCGTAGGGGAAGTCGACGATCCAGAACCCGACGCCGACGATGAGCCCGACGATCGCCGCCAGGATGAGCTGGCCGCGCAGGTAGCGGAGCAGCAGCCGGTCGTACTCGGCGGCGAATCGTCGGACCTCCTCGCGGCGGTGGCCCGGCACGAGCTCGAGGATGCGCTCGCTCAGGTCGTCCCAGTCGCGCAGCAGGTAGTAGGTGAGGATCGGGACGAGCACGAGGTAGCCCAGGATGCTGAGCGCGGTGCCCAGCCCCCGCCCGAGGCCGAGCACGGCGGAGAGGGCGTGCTCGGTGATCGCCTGCTGGCGCTCGCGCAGGTAGCCGACGACCGCCTCCGCGTCGATGTCCGCGATCTCGGGGAGGGTGTCGTCGGTGATCCCCTCGAGCTGGAGGCCGACGAGCCAGGCCCGGGCGCGCCCCGCCCACTCCACCATCGTCTCGAGGTAGCCGGGCACGTTGGCGATGAGCTGGGAGGCCTGGCGGGCGACGGCGGGAACGACCACGAACACGGCGAGCGCCAGCAGCCCGATCAGCGGCAGGGCCAGCAGCGCGATGGCGGCCGACCGGGGCATGCGCTCCTGGAGGAGGTCGACGACCGGGTCCAGCACGTAGGCGAGGATGATCGCCAGGATGAAGGGCGCCAGCAGGAGGCCCGTCACCGTCAGGAGCCAGAGCGCCATCAGACCGGAGGCGCCGACGGCCAGACGCGCGTAGAGCGAGTAGCCGAGGCGCGGCCACACGATGTAGAGGAAGAGCACCCAGAGGACGAAGGGCGTGACCACCGGGGCCACGCTGACGGCCACGGCCCCGAACAGGCCGAGGACGACGATGCCGTGCAGCCAGCGGTCGGTCTGCGTGCCGCCGCCGGCCCGGGGTCCGGGACTGCCTCCGCTGCTCACGATCTCCGGTCCTCCCTCCTCCAGCTCACGCGCCGCCTCGACGAGGTCGCGCGCCGCCTCGAGCTCACGTTCCGACGACGACCCCGGCTCACAGGTAGTCCTCCAGCGCCGCCCGGAAGGGCATCGGCTCGATCTGGAAGACCGACCGGAAGGCGCTCTCCGCTCCCGCGGGAGGCGGCCGCCGTCCCGCCCTCCTCAGCAGGTCCCACTCGTCCGGGGGCACGCCCCTCCAACTAGCGTAGCGCCTGACCACGGCGAGGACGAGGCCCGCCAGCCGATCGGGCACCGCCAGGACCGGCCGGCGCCATCCCTTCACGGAAGCCACGGTGCGGACCACCTCCACGAGCGTCAACGGCTCGGGGCCCGCGAGCGGGTGGGTGGCGCCGAGCACGTCGTCCCGCTCGACGCACTGGCAGAGGGCGTCGACCACGTCCTCGATCGCGGCCGGCTGCACGACGCCGTTCCACTCCTCGGGCACCAGGAAGACCGGGAACCGCTCGAGCCAGTCGACCACGGCCGACGTGAAGTGGTCCCCGGGCCCGAAGACGACCGCCGGCCGCAGGATCACCGACGGGATCGCGGCCTCGCGGACCTCGCGCTCGGCCGCCCGCTTGCTGTCGGAGAAGTCGTCGGTCCCGGTCGCGGCGCCGAGCGCGCTCACGTGGACGAACCGCCCGGCGCCGGCGCGCCCGGCCTCCTCGAGCACGTGCCGGGTGCCGTCGACGTGCACACGCCGGAACCCCGACCCCGGCGTCTCGCTGCGCACGCCGGCCAGGTGGACCACGGCGTCGCAGTCGCGCGCCAGCCCCTCCACCTCGTCGCGGCGGGTGACGTCGGCCGCGAGCCAGGAGACGTTGCCGCCCCCGACCTCCTCCTCCGGGCGCCCCGAACGGCTCACCGCGCGGATGCGATGGCCCCGGGAGGCCAGCCGCGGGAGCAGGTGCCGCCCCAGGAAGCCGGACGCACCGGTCACCAGCACGACGAGGGGGCGCCGGAACCCGGACAGCAGCGGGTCCTCGAGCGCCTCCGGACGCTGCTCCTCCTCGTCGGCCGCGATCGTCGCGGTGCTGTATTCTGGCCCGGGGGCCTCGGGCATGCTCGCTCCCGACTCGAGACGGAGCAGGCGGCCGCGGAGGACCGGCCCGCCCCGCCGGAGCCCGCCGCGCACCCGTCGAGCGTGCGAAAGTTGCGCCCCCCGACCGGAGGGCGCAACGCACCACCGCCGGTCCCCACGCCGGCCCCGCGGGGCTCAGCCGGCGGTCAGCTCCTCCAGCTCCTCGAGGGCGTCCTCGACCGCCCCCGACCCGTCCGACTCGGGAGCGGACGACGAGGACTCGCCCGGATCGAGGAAGACGAAGTCCCGCACGACCACGTCGGTGGTCGGGATCGTGACCTCGTCGCGCTCGTACGAGCCGTACTCGATGCGCCCGTCCACGTAGATGCGCGTCCCCTTGCGGAGGTAGCGCTCCACGGTGTCCGCGTTCTTGCCCCAGAAGGTCAGCCGGTGCCAGTCGGTCCGCTGCTTCTCGCGACCGTCGATCGTGTATCGACGGTTGGTGGCCAGCGACACGTGGGCCACGCTCGTTCCGTTGCTCGTCTCCCGCACGTCGGGATCCGACCCGGCGTTGCCGATGAGGATGACCCGGTTCACCGATCGACTCATGACGTCCCTCCCGCTCCGGTCGAGGACTCGGCTCCGGTTCGGGGTCGGGCGCCGCGGGGCGGCGACCTGGATCCGCGGGAGCCGGACGCGGACCGGCCCTCACGATCGGACGCGGGGGGCGCTCCTCCACGCCGTCGCCCGCCGGTCGCGGCACCGTCCGGTCCGCCCTTGACGAGGCGGGGCGGCGCTCAGAACACCGAGAACTTGAAGTACTTGCCCGGGTTGCGCTTGAGGTCGTCGAGCAGGGCGCGGAGCTCGGTGAGCGTCGCCGTCAGGTCCTCGTAGAGGCGCGGGTCGGAGGCCATGCGGCCGAGCGTGCCCTCGCCGCGCTCGACCCCCCGCAGGATGGCGTCGGCCGTGACGAGCACGCTGTCCGCCCGGTTCACGGTGCGGTCCACGTCGCCGGTGGTCTCCTCGAGGCGGCGGCTGGCGCGGTTCAGGGAGCTGGCGGCCTGGCTCGCGTTCTCGAAGATCGCGTCCAGCTCGCCCTCCTCGGTGGCCCGTTCCAGACGGCTCACCGTGCTGTCGAGGGAGGCCGCCACCTGCCGGATGTTGCGGCCCGAGGACTCCATGTCCTCGGCGAACTGTCCGAAGGCCTCGCGCTGGCGGCCGAGCATCCGGACCAGCTCCTGGCTGGCTTCCTCGAAGTTGCCCACCGCCCGGGCGAGGTCGTCCGCCGTCTCCTCGTTGAAGGCCACCTCGAGACGGTCGGTCAGCCGCTCCAGGTTGCCGGCGATCTCCCCCGCGTAGTTGGAGAGGTCGGCGAAGTCCGAGGAGGTCACGCCCGGCAGGGTGCCCTCGGGACGGGCGACCGTGTCGCGCGCCAGGCCGGGGAAGCGGGAGCCCGGCACGATCGCCGCGCTCCAGCCGCCGAAGAGCGACACCGGATGGAGGCTCACCACCGGGTCCTCGGGCAGCGGGACGTCGGCCTCGATGCGGAGCCCGACGCGCACGCCGCCCTCGCGCACCTCGATCGAGCGGACGCGCCCCACCTCGACGCCGTGGATCGTGACCGGGTTGCCGGCCCGGAGCTGGCCGACGTTGTCGAAGAAGGCCCCGAGCTCCCGATACTCGCCCCGCCACCGGGACTCGGAGAGCCACAGCGCCCCCGCCACCATCAGGGCGAGCCCCAGGAGCACGAAGACGCCCGTGACGACCTCGTCCCGGCCCTTCACCTCTCCTCCCCGGCTCCGTGGGACGCCGGTCTCATCCGACGGCCTCCTCCGGCCACAGGTCGCGCCGGCCCTCCGCGAACGCCCGCACCGCCGGGTCCTCCCCCCGGCGGAACGCCGCGGGCGTGCCGATCCACCGCACCCGTCCCGCGTACAGGAGCGCGATCCGGTCCGCCACGCGCTCCGCGCTGCGCATGTCGTGCGTCACGACCAGGCTGGTCGCGCGCAGGTCCTCCTTCAGGTTCGAGATCATCTCGTCGATCATCGCCGTCGTCACCGGGTCGAGTCCGCTGGTCGGCTCGTCGTACAGAAGATATTCGGGACGCGGGGCGACCGCGCGAGCCAGCCCCGCTCGCTTGCGCATGCCGCCGGAGAGCTCGGCCGGCATGCGGTCGCCCCAGCCCTCGAGCCCCACCACCGCGAGGCACTCGTGAACGCGGTCCTCGATCGCGCTCTCGGCCGTGCCGTGGCGCTGCAGCGCGAGCCGGACGTTATCGGCCACGGTCAGCGAATCGAAGAGGGCCGAGGCCTGGAAGACGAAGCCCATGCGGAGCCGGATGGCGTGGACCCGCTCGCGCGGCGCTCCCGAGATCGTCTCGCCCCCGACCTCGACCGTGCCCGCGTCGGGCTTCATCAGACCGGCGACGTGCTTGAGTAGCACCGATTTGCCGGATCCCGACCGCCCCACCACGGCCACCGACTCCCCCGTCTCGACCTCGAGGGAGAAGCCGTCGAGGACCTGCAGCTCGCCAAAGGACTTGTGCAGCTCCCGGAGCCGGATCACAGGAGCGTCACCGCCCAGAAGGCGTCCAGCAGGAGAATGAGCATGCAGGAGGCCACCACCGCCCGCGTCGTGGCCGTGCCCACGCCCTGGGCGCCCCCGCTCGCCCGGTAGCCGTGATAGCATCCGACCCCGGTGACGATCGCGCCGAAGCTGGCCGACTTGATCATCGCGAACTGCACGTCGAAGGGCTGGTGGAAGATGCGCAGGCCGCGGACGAACTCCTGGGTGGAGAGGTCGAGCAGGCTGATCGAGGTCAGCCAGCCCGCGATCACGCCGAGCGCGATGGCGAAGGCGACGATGATCGGAAAGGTCACGACGCCGGCCGCCACCCGGGGGACGGCGAGGTAGGCGAGCGGATCGTAGGCCAGCATCTCCAGCGCGTCGATCTGCTCGGTGACGCGCATAGTCCCGATCTCGGCGGCGATGTTCGCTCCGACGCGTCCGGCGAGCACCAGCCCCGTCAGCACGGGCCCCAGCTCGAGGATGATCGTCTTGCCCACCAGCGTCCCCACGAAGTAGAGGGGGACGGCGCCCGTGAAGGCGTAGGAGCTCTGCAGCGCGAGGACGACGCCGGTGAAGAGGGCGATGAAGAGCGCGAGCGGGAGCGAATCCACCCCGATCCGCCGCGCCTGACCGGCCGCCTCGGGCCACCAGGTGCGCACGTCGCGCCCGGCCCGGCCGACCTGCACGGCGAAGGCGAAGGTGCGGCCGGCCGACGCGGCGACCCGCCGGGACTTGTTGCCGATCCATCGGAAGAAGTCGAAGCCTCGCATCGGTGACACCCTACGGCGCCCCCCGGAGCCACGAAAGGAGGCGAGGTCACGGCCCGACGCTTGCGACCCGAACGAGCCCGAATCCAGCTTCACGGGGCCGGCGGTCAACGCGCCGGTCGGCCTCCCTGTTGGTAGGGCCGGCGGTCGACGCACCGGCCGGCTCTCGTCATCCTGAACAGCTCGAGGTCCCGATCCATGGTCAGACCCATCCTCGTCGTCCTGGCGGCGGCCCTCGCCCTCCCGTCGGCGGCCGGCGCCCAGGAGCGCCCGGCCGAGGCCCGGCAGCCGCCGCCCGACGCTCCGGTGCGCCTCGGGCTGGACGAGGCGGTGAACCGGGCGACGTCGGTGAACGAGGACGTGCTGATCGCGCGGGCCGAGCGGGCGCGCGCCGCGGGGATCGTCAAGGAGGTCCGCTCCGACGCCCTCCCCCGGATCAGCGCCAACTTCGGGTACACCCGCAACATCCAGACGCCGGTGCTCTTCCTCGACACCGAGGAGGGGGTCCAGCAGGTCTCGATCGGGAACGACAACGACTACACCTTCGGCCTGACGCTCGGCCAGACCCTGCTCGACTTCTCGCTGGGGCCCGCGCGGACCGCGGCCCGCCTGAGCCGGCGCGCCTCGGCCGAGCTGGTGGAGTCGGCCCGCGACCGGGTCGCGCTCCGGACGCGCGAGAGCTACTACGGGGTCCTGCTCGCCCGGGAGCTGGTCCGCGTCCAGGAGCAGGCGCTCGAGCAGGCGGAGGCCCGACTGGAGCAGGTCCGACAGTTCCACCGGGCGGGGACCGCCGCGGAGTTCGACCTGCTCACCGCCCGGGTCGAGGTCGACAACGTGCGGCCCGACGTCATCGACGCCCGCAACCGGCTCGAGCTGACGCGAAACCAGCTGAAGCGGACGGTCGGCCTCCCGCTGGAGCGCGAGCTGGTCCTCACCGACGGCTTCCCCACGGCCGCCGACAGCCTCCCGGCGGAGGCGGCCTACGTGCAGGAGGCGCTCCGCGACCGGTCGGACCTCCGGGGCCAGGAGATCCGGGTCGACCTCCAGCAGGAGAACCTGACCGCCAGCGAGCGCTCGGCGCTGCCGACCCTGGAGCTGACGGCCGGGCTGTCGCGCCGGGCGTCCTCGGACGACCTGGTGCCGCCGGAGCAGGACTTCTCCCAGACCGTGACCGCCGGGCTCGCCTTCAGCGTGCCGCTGTTCGACGGCCGCGAGCGGGCGGGGCAGGTCCAGCAGGCGAGCGCCGAGCTGAACCGCGAGGAGTACCGGCTCCGGCAGCTCCGCGAGAACATCCGGCTCGAAGTCCAGCAGAGCTACCAGGAGCTCCGGGCGGCGCGGGAGCGGATCGAGGCGACGTCGGCCACGGTGGACCGGGCCGAGCGGGCGCTCGAGATCGCGCAGACGCGGTTCGAGAACGGCCTCTCGACCCAGGTCGAGCTCAACGACGCCGAGCTCGCCGTCACCCGCGCCCGGACGAACCAGGCGAGGGCCCGGCACGACTACGCCGTGGCCCTCGCCCGCCTGCTGGCCGCGACGGGCGAGCGATGAGGACCGCGCGGACGACCCGCGGCGTCGGATCGCCGGCGGCGTCCGGCGCGGCGGCGACGACCGTCGGGGCGCTCGCCGCCGCCCTGCTCCTCGTCCCGGGGAGCGCGGCGGCCCAGGAGGGCGCGGAGGCGCCGGAGGACGTCGAAGCGCCGGAGGAGGTCGAGGCGCCCGAGATCGCCGAGGCTCCGCTGCATTTCCGGATCGGCCTGTCCGGGAGCGCGATGCGCTGGGAGGAGGCCGACGAGCGAAGGCCCTCGAACGGCTCGCTCTGGGGACCGAGCGTGGAGCGCGTGCTCTTCCGCTACCTGGGCGTCCGTCTGGACGCCGCGTACGGCACCGGCAGGATCCGGGGCGCCGCCGACACGGTCGACGTGAAGACGTACCTGGCCGAGGTCGCGCTGGTGGGCCGGATCGCCCCGCCGGCGCTGGACGGGGCGGACGTCGTCCCGTTCGTGACGGGGGGGATCGGCTCGCTCGTCCACGATCCGGACCGCGAGGGCCTGCCGACCGCCTCCCAGAACGCCCTCTCGTGGGGCCTCGGGGTCGAGGCCCTGCCGCTGGACCGCCTCGGCGTCCGGGCCGAGTGGCGCCGCTACGACGCCGACCTCGAGAACGTGTTCGACGCCCTCGACCGCAGCGGGGTCTCCCGCCGGGCGGACCGCTTCCAGGTGACGGCCTACTGGACCTTCTGACGAGCTGACGCGCCGAGCAGAGCGGGGAGGAGCCGCGTGAGGACGGATCCCTCGAACGTGGGCTGGGACCGGCTCCGGACCGGGGTCCTGCTGATCGTCGGCCTGACCCTGACGGCCGCGGTCGTCTTCTTCCTGGACGAGGCCCTCCGCGAGCTGGCGGAGGGGCCCGAGCTCCTCGTGGCGGCAGAGGAGGCCCGCGACCTCCGGCCCGGCGCCGAGGTCTGGGTCGCCGGCGTGCCGGCGGGGCGCGTCCGCTCGGTGCGCTTCCGCGACCGCGCCGACCGGGAGGGTCGGGTCTTGGTCCGCGCGGTCCTGCGCGGCGGCGCGGCCGGCCTGCTCCGTGCCGACGCGTCGGCGCTCATCCGACAGTCCGCGCTG
This sequence comes from uncultured Gemmatimonadota bacterium, assembly GCA_964515425.1. Taxonomy (GTDB): domain Bacteria; phylum Gemmatimonadota; class Gemmatimonadetes; order Palauibacterales; family Palauibacteraceae; genus CAYVFM01. The sequence continues at coordinate 9,467 of CAZEUW010000059.1, forward strand.
CTCGCGCCCGCCGTGGTGGTCGTCCGCCCGGGCGACGCCGAGGTCCCCTTCGACTTCGCCGACACCCTCCGCGCGGAGCATCGCGTCGGCGCCCGGGACGTGCTCGCCCGGGCGGACAGCCTGATGGGTCGCCTCGAGACGCTCCAGCCGCTGGCCGACCAACTCCGGGCGCGGCTGGCGGAGGGTCCCGGGACGGTCGCCGCGCTGCGGCGGGACAGCGCCCTGTCGGCGTCCCTTTCGACCGGGGCGACGCGGCTGCGGCGCTGGTCCGAGCGGGCCGGCGACGGCACGGTCGCCCTGCTGCGCGAGGACAGCTCCCTGGCGGCGCGGTGGGAGCGTATCGCGGCGCGCGGCGACGCCATCGGGCGGACCCTGCCCTCGGGCGAGCTCGCCCGGCTCGACGCGGCGCTGACGAGCCTCGAGGACCGGGTGGCGGCGCTCGAGGCGAGCCTCTCCGAGCCCCGCGGGACGGCCGGTCGGCTCATGCACGACGGGGCGCTGGCACGGGAGCGGCGGACGATGGAAGCCCGCATGGATTCGCTGCGGGCGGAGCTGGTCGCCGAGCCGCTGCGCTGGCTGAGGATCCGGTTGTTCTGAGGCAACCGGGGGCGCTTCAGGGGGGCGGAGCGTCCCCGAGCTACCCCCGCGGCGGCTCCAGCCCGTCCTCGAGCACGAACTCGAGCCGCTCGGAGCGGCCGTTCCGCGAGCGCCGCGTGACCACCACGATCGACTCGACGACGTCGGTGCGGTCCTCGAGGGAGAGCTCGAAGTCGACCGACCCGTCGGCCGCCCGCACGCGGGTACGGACCACCTTGCCCGTCTCGGCCTCCGCCCGGTCCGCTCCGTTCTTGAACAGGGTGACGGTGGAACGGCGGTCCCGGTCCGGCAGCTCCCGCGAGATCTTGAGGCGCTTGAGCCAATCGGGCTGGTAGCTGAGCTGCCACAGCTCGCCGTGCTGGTCCACACCCCTGTCGTCGCGGTTGTGGCGGGCCATCCGTCCTCCTCGCTGTTCGGCTCCGGGCGCGCGGGCGGGGGTGCCTCGCGGCACGAGGCGGCTGCATGGTAGGCGAGGCCGGGCGGCGAGGAAAGGCGGCCCGGAGGGCCTCCGACGGCCTTGACCGGGCGGTGGGGGCGGGTTAGCGTGGGCCTTCCACCGGCGCGGTCCCAATTCCGTCTCCGGGACCCCGGACCCCCAATCGACAAAGCCCCGATTCAACCCCCCACCTTCTCTTCTCCACCGAGCACGACGGGAGCGTCATCCGTGGATATCGCCGAGCTCAAGGCCAAGTCGATGGGTGAGCTGCATACCCTGGCAGAGGACCTCGGCATCCAGAACTTCTCCGGGATGAAGCGCCAGGACCTGCTCTTCCAGATCGAGCAGAACCTGCTCGACGAGGACGTGGTGCTGCGCGGCGAAGGGGTGCTGGAGATCCTCCCCGAGGGCTACGGATTCCTGCGCAGCCCCGACTGGAATTACCTGTACGGTCCGGACGACATCTACGTCTCCCCCTCCCAGATCAAGCGCTTCGACATGCGCACCGGGGACACGATCATGGGCCAGGTCCGCCCTCCGAAGAACGGGGAGCGCTACCTCGCCCTGCTCAAGGTCGAGGACATCAACGGGGAGGACCCGGAGGCGGCCAAGCACCGGATCGCCTTCGACAACCTCCGGCCGCGCTACCCCGAGGACCGCATCCAGCTCGAGCGGGACGACGGCGACATCTCCATGCGCGTGATGGACCTGGTCGCGCCCGTCGGAAAGGGGCAGCGACAGCTCATCGTGTCGCCCCCGAAGGCGGGGAAGACGATCCTGCTCCAGAAGATGGCCAACTCGGTGCTCGAGAATCAGCCCGAGTGCTACGTC
>CAZEUW010000060.1:0-11329 GCA_964515425.1 uncultured Gemmatimonadota bacterium
GACGACGCCCGGCTGGCGGTCGAGCACGGCGCCGACGGAGTGGTGGTCTCCAACCACGGCGGCCGACAGCTGGACACGGCGCCCGCCACCGTGGACGCCCTTCCGGCCGTGGCGCGGGCCGTGGAGGGACGCGTCCCGGTCCTGCTCGACGGCGGCGTCCGCCGCGGCACCGACGTGCTGAAGGCGGTCGCGCTCGGGGCCGACGCCGTCGCGGTGGGGCGCCCGGCGCTGTGGGGCCTCGCGGTCGACGGAGAGGACGGCGTCGTGCGGGTGCTGGAGATCCTCGCGGAAGAGCTGGACGAGGCGATGGCGCTCTGCGGCACGCCCACGCTGGCCGACCTCGGTCCGGACGTGATCTTCCCGGGGGATGCGGACCGTGCCGTCCAGGCTGGTGGGAGCCCGCGGTGATCGTCGGCCTCACCGGAGGCGCGATCGCGTGACGACGGAGTCCGGGGTCTGGCGAGGCCACGCGGCCCAGTGGGAGCTCGTCGGCCCGCCCCTTCGACCCTGCGCGCGGGACACCGAGTGCATGGAGGTCGTCACGGGCGAGTGGACGGCCCGGAACGGCGCCCCGCGCGTCCTGGTCCTCGGGGTGACGCCCGAGATCGCCCGCCTGGCCTGGCCGGTGGGGGCCGGCCTCCTCGCCGTCGACCGGTCCCGGAGCATGATCGACCGGGTATGGCCCGACCGCACGCCGCATCGCGCGGACGTGGTCCGCGCGGATTGGCTCGATCTTCCACTGGGGCCCGAGACCCGTGACGTGGCCGTCGGCGACGGGGTCTTCACCGTCCTCCGGTATCCCGGGGAGCACCGGTCGCTGCTCGGATCGGTCGCGCGCGTCCTCTCCAGGGACGGCCTGTTCGCCTTCCGGACCTTCGTGCGGCCCGAGGAACGCGAGACGCCGGCGGAGGTCTGCGAGGCCGCCCTGGCCGGGGAGGTCGGGAGCTTCCACGCCTTCAAGCTCCGGCTCCTCATGTCGCTGCAGCCGGACACGCCCTCGGGCGTGCGAACCGGGGACGTGTGGGAGTACTGGTCGCGCCGGGGGCCGTCGGCCGAGCGGCTGAGCGTCCATTGCGGCTGGCCTCGGGAGGAGATCGACACGATCGACGCCTATCGCAGCAGCGAGACCACCTACTCGTTCCCCACCCGGGCGGAGCTGAGCTCGCTCCTGAGGGAGGAGGGGTTCCGCGAGCTGCGGTGGTGCGTCCAGGACTACGAGCTCGGCGAGCGCTGTCCGACGGTGGCCTGGTCGCTCGACCGCGGGGCCTGAGGAGGGCCGCCGAGGTGCGGATCGCCGTGGTCACCCACGAGCACGACCGCTTCGTACGCCGCTCGCTCCTGCGCGGGAGATGGAGCTACTACCTCCTGTACGACCTGCTCCGGGTCCTCGAGGAGCGCGGCCACGGCGTCCGCGTGGTCCGGGGGCTCGGCTCGACGGTGGAGGCGGACGCGGCGATCGCCCACGTCGACTGTTCCCGTACGCCGGAGGCCTATCGGGACTTCGTCGGCTCCTTTCCCGTCTCCGTCAACGGCGATGTCGCCGACATCACGAAGCGCGCGGTCAGCGGAGCCCTGCTCGAGCGCGGCACCGACTGGGAGGGGCCCGTCATCCTCAAGTCCGACCTGAACTACCGGGGAATCCCGGAGCGCAGGCACAACGAATCCGCGGAGCGGGACGGGCGAGACCCACCCCATCCCGGGGCGGTCGAGGTCGACGGCTACCGGGTCCTCGACGCGGTGTCCGAGGTCCCGGACCGGTGCTGGGAGAGCGACGCGTGGGTCGTGGAGAGGTTCGTCCCCGAGGCCGACCCCGAGGGCCACGCCATGCGCACCTGGGTGTTCGCCGGGCAGGCGGACCGCTGTCTCCGACACGTGGCGCCGGAGCCGCTGGTGAAGGCGGAGGACATCGTCCGGAGCGAGCCCGTGCCGGTGCCGGAGGAGCTCCGGGCGGAGCGGGACCGGCTGGGCTTCGACTTCGGCAAGTTCGACTACGTGGTGCACGACGGGCGGGCGATCCTGCTGGACGCCAACAAGACGCCCGGCACCCGTCCGTCGCTTCGCCGGGCTGTTCGGGAGGGCGCGTCGCCGCTGCCGGACGGGCTGGAGGGGATGCTCGTGTAGCGTCCGGGGCGGGCGGCCCCGTCACGGGCGCCCCCCGTCCTCCGGTGGGGAGTAGCCGGCCACGCTGCGGGCGAATCGGAGCTCCCGGCGCCCCAGCTCGCCGGTGGCGATCAGTGCGGCCGGCACCACGAGGGAGACCACGAGGACCTTGAGCACCAGCCAGCCGCCCGGCGTCTCCCACCCGGCCGCGATCGCCCACGCCACGACGGAGACGGCGCCCGTGCGCAGCATCGTGGCCGCGGGCAGGCCGACGCCCCACAGCCGCCACGTGGCGGCCATCGAGACCACCGCGCCGGAGAGGGCGAGGGTTCCGGTCACCCAGGCGGCTCCGATCGGTCCGAAGCGCGGGACGGCCCAGAGGTGGACGGCGACGGCGACGACGAGCATCGGAGTGGCGATGGCGGCCGTGAGTCGGGGTCGGTCGGCGGCCACCATCACCGCCGTGGCGACCGCGATCAGGACGAGGAAGACGGAGCTGAAGATCAGCGGCCCGAGGAGCGGCGTGGCCGCCGCGAAGGCGTCACCGTACACGAGGCGCACGATCTCGCCGGCGGCCCCGGCGGACATCGCCGCGAAGGGGAGCATCCAGGCCACGATCCGGAGGGAGTCCGTCGCGAGCCGGCGGGCCGCCTCGCCCTCCCCCCTCCTCGCCAGGCTCCCGAGCGTCGAGAGCAGCAGCGGCACGAAGGAGAGGGCGAAGAGGCTGGGGACGATCGAGAGGTTGCGGGCGGCCCCGTAGAAGCCCGCCTGCTCGGCGCCTCCGCCCATCGCGGAGACGACGAAGAGGTCCACGTTGCCGAACAGGCGCATCGCGGCGCCGAAGACGAAGATCGGAAGGGCCAGGTCCATCAGGCGTCGGAGCGGGAAGCTCCGGCGGGCGAAGAGGGGCGGCCGGATCCGCTACCGTGAGACGCCGAGCTCGACCGCCGCCGTCGCGACGCTGGCCAGCACGGCTCCGGTCACCGACAGGCCGGCCTCGACCAGCAGGACGACGAGCACGACCCGGGCGGGCGACCGGACCGCTGACGCGAGGGCCCGGTCCCGGTAGCCCCCCAGCCCGACCAGGGCGTCCCGGTGGCCCCCGATCGCCGCCTGGATCAGGATCTCGACCGCGAAGATCGCGAGGTAGGGTGCGAGACGGGGGTCCCCGAGGAGTCGGGCCAGGGGCTCCGACCCGCCGGCGACGCTCGCCGCGGCCACCAGGCCGAGGGCGAGGTAGGTCCGGAGCGCGGTCGTCGCGACCGGGCGCCAGTCCTCGCTGTCGCTCACGGACTTGATCGTGGTCCGGGCCATCATGGTGCTGAGCGTGAACCGGATCCAGGCGATCAGGGTGGCCGCCACCGTGAACAGGCCGAAGCCGTCGGCACCCAGCTTCCGCGACAGGTAGGCGGCCGTGACGAGCCCGGCGGGGAGGGCCAGCGCCTCGGCGCCGAACACGCGCACGGTGCCGTCGAGCGTGCGTGCCACCGCCCGGGCGGTCGTGGCGTCCGGACCGTCCCCGCGACCGGTCCGAGGCGCGATCAGCGCCTCCCGCCGGCTCTCTGCGATCGCTCCACGGGGCTCTTCCTCTCCGAGTCGATGAGCCGGTCCGGATTCGCCAGGCGACGGAAGACCCGTTCCACTCGGCAGCGGGGAAAACGAACCGCCCCGACGTTGCCGGCGGGGCGGTCGTTTTCGTCGGCGGGTCTCCTCGTCGCTACGAGGCCGGCGACTCGACCGTCTGGATGCGACCGAGCAGAAGGGCTCGCTGGTCGTCCGTCAACGCCGAGGAGCGGCTGAGCTTCTGGGCCTTGAGCGCGTTCTCGGCCTCCTTCTCCTCCTCACCGCTCTCCTGAGCGATTAAGGCGGCGTTCAGGAAGCAGACGGCGGCGTTGTAGACTTCGCCGTGCTCCAGCGCCAGCCGACCCGCCGCCTCGAACATCCGGCGGGCGGCCGTCTCGTTGCCCGCGAAATAGTGGAAGTTGCCCGCGTTCACGAACGACGCGTAGCCTTCGAGCTCGCCCTTGGGATGGAGCAGCGCCGACTGCTCGTACATCCGGGCGGCCTTGCTCCACTCGGCGACGCGCTTCGCGAGGCTATCCGCCTCGAGGGCGAGCTCCGCGGCGCGCTCCCGGTTTCGGGCGACCCTGTCGGTGGCCGCGCCCGTCGACTGGCCGGAGAGCTCGGACACGGTGATCAGGGCCAACAGCAGGGCGAAGATCCCGGAGACGAGGCTCCGGTGAAAGGGATGAGCGTGCATCGGGTGTCCTCCAGGGCCCGGGGGCCCGAACAGGACGGCGGCCTCCCGGATGCCAGCAGGATCCGAGTCGTCGGATCCCGCGCGAGACCGCGGGGGCGGAGCCCCGCTTGCGAGAGGCTTCTACCCAACTATAGATACTATCACGAATTTTTCGGCCGGCAAGAGTCCCCCCGACCCACTGCAGCCGTCAGTCGCCGCCCTTCCCACCCCCCTCCCGCGACGCCCGCGAGCACGGCCACTCCGCCACGTCCTCCGCGGTCAGCGCGACGCGCGCGGCGCGGGTGACCGAGGGCACCCGCGTCTCGCTGTAGGGCGCGGCGATCCACTCCCACACGGTGCGGCCGTCGGGCGCCACCTCGACCACCCGCCCGGCGTCGGACTCGGCCAGCAACAGGTTGCCGTTCTCCAGCTGCTGCCACTTGCCCCGATGGGCGGTATAGAAGGGCTCGGATTCCGGTCCGGGGAAGAGGACGCGGGTGGAGTCGGTGTGGGGCTGGAGGGCCACGATCCGGCTCCCGCCCAGCATGCCGCCCCGGCGGGTGCCGTCCCGGTTGTTGTCGAAGACGCCGATCCATCCGTCCCCGATCCAGTCGGGGTCGTGCTGCATGATGAAGGGCTCGGAGGCGTGCCATTCCACCCGCCCGGACTCCGGGTCGAGCACCAGCACCAGGTCCAGGTTTCGGAGCGAGACGAGCAGGTCGCCGGCATCGAAGAGCGGGTACTCCCCCGCCATCTCGGCGGTGAGCGGCTCGATGTCGTTCATGTGGACGACGTCGGCGCGGTCGTGCTGCCGGTTCTTCGGGATGTACCGCTCCAGGCCATTGTCGTAGAGGACGTCGAGCACGTCGAGGAATCGGACGACCTCGGGCGCCTCGGCGTCGATCTGCACGAGGAGGCCGTGGTGGATGCCGTCGGGCAGGCCCGGGAACCCGTCCGGGTACTCTCGGCTCCGAGCCCGACGCGCCCGCGTCACGCCCGGGATCCAGAACGTGCCGTCCGACGCCCGCTCCACCGAATGGTGGTTGCCCGCGCTGAGCCGCCAGCGGACGTCGCCGCAGGCGTCCAGGCGGGCGGTCCCCGCGTACTCGACGTTCACGAGCACGTCGCCGTTCGGGAACAGGTAGGTCCCGTGGAGGTCCTGCTCGGAGAGGTCGACGCCCCGCCGGTAGTCCGACTGCGAGAACAGCTCGGTCGGCCGCACGCGCCACTGGTGGAGGACCCGGCCGTTCCGGTCGACCAGCGCGAGGCCGGGATCCCATCCGAACGCCTCCCAGCTGGAGACGAGCAGCGTCAGGCCCGGCTGCATCGCATCGGCCTCGAGGGTGGTGATCCCGCTCTCCCGGTACACGCGCCGGTTGGTGAAGTCGGGCGGCGACGAGCGCGTGGCCATCTCCCGGTCGCCCTGCTGCCACGCTCGCTCCAGGAGCTCGTCCGGGAACCACCCCCGCTCGCCGCTCACCCATCCGTAGCCGAACGCGAGGAGGACGAGCGAGAGGACGAAGGCGGCCTTTTCCAGCAGCTCGCGCGGGGGCGCCCGCATGCGCCCTATTCCGCCACTCCCGTCGGCGCCGTCGTCTCTCCGAACCGGGCGCCGAGCAGCCCGCCGAAGGCGCCGGCCAGCGCCGAGGAGAGGGTTCCGAACAGGAGGACGGGGGCCGGCACGTCGCCCATCGCGAAGGAGATCACGATGCCGATCAGGGCGCAGGCCCCGCCCACCACGGCGCCGCCCCACAGGCCGTGCACGAGCCCGTCGGTGGCGCGCCGTGCCCAGAGCAGACCGACGATGAGCGAGATCCCCACACCGAAGGGGGCGAACAGGTTCGCCACCGGCGTCACCCAGTGGCCGACGAGCACCATCACCGTCTGCAGCACGGCTCCGATCAGGATCCACTCGAGCATCTCACGATCCTCCATTCGGGGGGAGAGGAGCGGCCTGCACGATGGGAGCGTCGGTTCCCGGCGGAGTCCCGTCAAGGGCCGGCGGTCGGGCCGCCCGGATCCCTGGCGGTATGCGGACGTACGGGGAGGGGACGGAGGACGACCGACGCGAGCGACGGGAGGCGGGCCATGGACGCCACGAGGGGAGCGGTCGCGCTCTGCGCCGTGGCCGCGGGGCTGTCGACGGCGCTGGCCGGATGCGCTACGCTGGGCCTCCCCGAGCTCGAGCCCGTGCGGTTCCGGGAGGCCCCGGAGCGTGCCTCCACCGTCCGTCTGCTCGCCCCCTCCTCCTCGCGACCGACCGGCGGCGTGGCGCTCCGGCTCTGGGTCGAGGTGGAGAACCCGAACCCGTTCGGGCTCACCCTCTCCGACGTGGAGGGCACGCTCTACCTCGAGGAGGAGGAGGGGCCGGAGGCGGACTTCCCGCTCGGCCTCCCCCTGGACGCCCGCCAGGACACGGTGATCCCCCTCGACCTGTCGGTCGGCTTCGGGGAGCTGCCCGGCCTGGCGGACGCCGTGCGGACGGCGGTCGCGGAGGGGGCGGTGGACTACCGGCTGGAGGGGACGTTCGGCGTGCGGGCCGGCCGCCTCGGGCCCACCCGCTTCGGGCCGACGACGCTGCTGGACGGCACCCTGGAGGTCAGCTCCCGCCGTCCGTGATCACCTCGACGGCGCGGTCGAGCAGGACGATCTCGTCCGGCTCGCCGCGGGCCACGCGCCGGCCCCGGACGGTGATCGTCCGCTCGCCGGCCGCCCCGAACGTCACCGTCGCCTCGTGCGTCAGCCGCTTCAGGATCGCCGGGCAGACGACGTCGGGGCCTTCCCGGGTCACGTCGACGGGCGTGACGAGGACGCCGCCCTCGACGGTGTCCTCGACCTCGGTCGCGCCCTTGGAGGTGCAGCCGCCGCCGTAGGTGCGGACGAGGACGGTGAAGGCCTCGCCGGCCGCGACCGTGTCGGGCGCCTCGATGACCGCCTCGCTCTCGCCGAAGTGGTCCACGATCCCGATGCGAGCCACGTCGTGGGGTCCGGTGAACGGGTCCGAGCAGCCCGGCAGCAGGAGCGCCAGACCGGCCGTGGCCGCGAGGAGGACGAGCTGTCGCCGCATGGTCCCGCTCCTGAGGTGGCGTCGATGGAGCCTCGGTCTCGGAGTCGCACCCGGGAGACGTCTGCGGCGGGCCCGTCGTGACGGTGCACCCTCCGCCCGCGGCCGCTCACGCCGCGGGCGCCCCTCACCGGAGCCCGCGGAGGGCCGACCGGACGGCGTGGTAGCCGCACATGCCGTGGACGGCTCCGCCGGGCGGGGTCGCCGACGAGCACAGGTAGACGCCGTCGAGCGGGGTGGCGTACGGGTCGAACCGGAGGGCGGGCCGGAAGAGCATCTGCCGCAGGTCCTGGACGCCCCCGTTGAGGTCCCCGCCCACCATGTTGGGGTTGTGGGCCTCCAGCTCGGCGGCCGTGCGGGTCGACCTCGCGAGGATCGCGTCGCGGAAGCCGGGCGCGAAGCGCTCGATCTGGGCCTCCATCCGGTCGGCGACGTCGGCGTCTGAGCCGTGCGGGACGCGCACGTATCCCCACGCCACGTGCCGGCCCTCCGGCGCGCGGTCGGGGTCGAACAACGTGGGCTGGGCGAGGATCACGAAGGGCCGCTCGGGCACCCGCCCCTCCCACGCCGCCCGCGTCGAGTCGGCGATCTCCTCCATCGTGCCGCCCAGGTGGACCGTCCCCGCCCGTCGGCAGGCGTCGGCCGCCCACGGGATCGGGTCGGAGAGCGCCCAGTCCATCTTGAACACGCCCGGCCCGTACCGGTAGCCCTCGAGCTGTCGGCGGTAGCGGTCGGGGAACCGCTCGCCCGCGACCCGCAGCAGCTCCCGCGGCGTGAGGTCGAGGAGGACGGCGTCCGCCGCGGGGAGCTCCTCCAGGGATCCGACCCGCCGGCCCGTGACGACGTCGCCCCCGCGGCCGGCGAGCACCGAGGCGAGCGCGTCCGCGATCCGCTGCGATCCGCCGCGCGCGAAGGGCCAGCCGACGGCGTGGGCCGCGAGGGCGAGCACCATCCCGAAGGCGGCCGTCGGCACCCGGTCGATCGGCTCCAGGGCGTGGGCGGCGATCCCCGCGAAGAGCGCCCGGGCCCGGGGACCGGAGAAGCGCGACCCCGCCAGCCCGGTGGCCGACCGGAGCCCCCGGAGCGCGAAGCGGCCCATGAGGAGCGGATGATCGGGCAGCCGGAGGAGCGGCGCGAGGACCTCCCCGGCCAGCGCCTCCCAGCGCGGGACGAGCGGGTCCATCAGCGACCGGTACGCCTGCCGGTCCTCCGGGTCGAGGCCCGCGGCCGTCCCCGCCGTCGAGCGCTCGAGCAGGATCGTCGAGCCGTCGTCCATCGGGTGGGCCAGCGGCGCCGGAGGCTGGACCCACTCGAGGCCGTGCTCGTCGAGCGGGAGCTGGCGGAAGAATGGGGAGCTCGCCCCCATCGGGTGGACCGCCGAGCAGAGGTCGTGCAGGAAGCCCGGCCGGGTGACGGAGGCGGTGCGCGTCCCGCCTCCGACCTCGTCCATCGCCTCGAAGACCGTCGTTCGGAGGCCGGCGCGGGCCAGGGCGACGGCGGCCGTGAGGCCGTTCGGCCCGGAGCCGACCACCACGGCGCGGTCGCCCTCCGCCGGCGGTTCCCCGTCGGCGGTTTCCGCCTCGCTCCCCGTCAGTTGCTGACCCGCACCCGGTAGGTCAGCGTCGCCTCCCCGTCGGCGGGGACCGGCACGTCGAAGCGCACCCGGCTGGCCGAGAGCCGCTGCGCTTCGTGGCTCGACTCCAGCACCTCCCAGTCGCCGCCGATGTCGTCGATCACCTGCACGACCACTTGCTCGTCGGTCCGGTTGACCAGCTCGACCTCCCAGGCCGACTCGGTGACGCTGCCCTCGATGCGCTCGAACTCGGTCTGGGTGCGGGTGCCGCCGATGTCGAACGCCTGCCCCACCGCGAGCAGCAGCTCCTCCTCGGCCGGCGTGTTGGGGATCCCCGCGGCGCCCAGCAGCTGCAGCCGTCCCTCCTCGTCCGGCTGGAAGACCCGCACGGTCCCCGACGGCAGGGGCGTCTCGCCGAAGCTGGTCCCGGCGGGCCGCTCGACGCGGTAGCGGATGAAGGCTTCCTGGCGCTGGGACTCCTGCATCCGCTGGTAGAAGTTGACCTGGCCGGGGAGGACGTACTCGCGGGTCACCGCCACCTCGTCGGCACCCATCAGGCGGATCCGGTGCGTGGCGCCCGTCGGGAGGGTGAGGGGCGTGTCCACCTCGTACAGGTGGTAGCCGGAGAAGGCGCCGCCCGAGAGCCCGGGCGCGCTCTGCGCCATGTCGGCGACCGCCCTCGCTTCCATGGCGGCCCGGTAGTGTCCGCCGCCGTCCTCGACGTTCACGGTGCCGGCCAGCAGCTGCACCGACGCCTCTTCGTACGCCGTCCCCGACCCGTTGGTGATCGTCGCGTAGCCGTCGACGCGCGCGGTGCGGTCGTCGGCCCCCACGACCATCGCGTAGCCGGCGTCCCAGCTCAGCCCCCCGGTGAGGTAGGCCAGACGGAGGCCGTCGACCGCGCTCTCCACCTGCAGGTCCAGGGCGAGCGAGATCGCGTTGCCGCGGCCCGCCGCCTGGTAGCTGCGCCGGCCGTGGACGCCCAGCAGCGTCACACCGGGGTCGAGCACCATGAGGCTCTTCAGGTCGACGTTGCCGGGCAGGTCGTCCACGCGGACGGTGTGCTCGCCCGCCGGCACGGGTCGGTCCAGCTCCGCCCTCACCAGCGCCAGGTTCTGCATGTAGATCGTGAGGCCGGGATCGGCCGGCTCCTGCTGGCCGTCGGCGGGGAGGGCGCCGACGGCGAGGCCGACGACGGCGAGGCAGGCGGCCAGCGCCCGGGGCCACGGCGAGCAGAGGGCGGTGAGCGGCGCGCCGGATCGGTACGAGCGGGTCGGGGTCATGGTCGGGCTCCCTGGTGTGGGATGGCATCGGGGGCGGCGTCCGGCGCCGCCCTCCGCGGGAATGACGTCGGCACGGGAATCGGGTACCGTTCCGACCTCATGATACCCGCACCCCGGTTCCGCTTTCCAGACGGCCCTAAACCCTTCGCCGGCTCCCCTCGTCGGAAGGTCGGCAGCAGCAGGACGAGCGGCGCAGAGCGATCGATCCGGAGAGGGGACGCGGCCCGAGGATGGGAGCCCCGGCGGTGACGGAAGAGCAGGCGACGGGCGACCGCGAGCTGGCGGCGCGTGCCGGGAGCGGCGACGTGGCCGCGCTCGAGGCCCTCTATCGACGCCACGTCGGTCGGGTCTACGCCCTCTGCCTCCGGATGACCGCCGACGAGCGGGCCGCCGACGAGCTCACCCAGGACGTCTGGGTGCGCGTGTGGAGGAAGGTCGGGGGCTATCGCGGCGACGCGGCGTTCACGACCTGGCTCCACCAGGTGACGGCCAACCTCGTCCGGGATCGCGGACGGGAGCGGGCGCGGCGGCGCGAGCGGGAGGGCTCCGCCGGCCCGGCGCCCGCCGAGACGGGCCAGCGCCCGCGCTCGGTCGAGGACCGGGTCTCCCTGGAGGCCGCGATCCGCGAGCTGCCGGAGCGGGCACGGGAGGTGTTCGTGCTGTACGACGTCGAGGGCTACCAGCACCAGGAGATCGCGGACATGCTGGCCATATCGGAAGGCACGTCGAAGGCTCACCTGCACCGCGCACGCAAGCGGCTGCGCGAGGAGCTGACGGCATGAGTGGCGCGGAGCCGGAGCGGCATCCGGACGAAGCGACCCTGAACCGCTTCGCGGAGCGGGGCGGCGAAGGGGACGAGACGGAGGCGTTGCGGGCGCACCTGCGGGCCTGCTCGCGCTGCCGCAGGGCGGTGGCCGGGATCCGGGCCCTGCGACGCCGGGCGTCGGAGCTCCCCCGCGAGATCCGGCCGCGACGCGACCTGTGGCCCGAGGTGGAGGCCCGCGTGCGGGCCGAGCCCCGGGAGCCCACCGGTGTCGGGGCGCTCGCCGGGGCCGGCGAGCCCGCGGCGG
>CAZEUW010000061.1:0-11291 GCA_964515425.1 uncultured Gemmatimonadota bacterium
CGGCGGGCGCCGACCGGGTGCTCTCGATCGACTTCCACCAGCACCAGCTCCAGGGATTCTTCGACATCCCGGTCGACCACCTGTACGCCTCCCCCGTGCTGATGGGCCGCTACAAGGACATGGGTCTCACCAAGGTCGTCGTGGTCGCGACCGACGTCGGGGCGGCCAAGATGGCTCGCGGCTACGCCCAGCGGCTGGGCGAGGCGAGCATGGCCATCATCGACAAACGGAGGCCCAGGCCGAACGTGGCCGAGGTGCTCAACGTGGTGGGGGACGTGGAGGGCGAGCGCTGCCTCATCGTCGACGACATGATCGACACCGCGGGTACGATGGTGAACGCGGTCCAGGCGCTACGGGAACGTGGGGCGCGCGAGGTGTATTGCGTGGCCACCCACGCCCTGTTCTCGGGCCCCGCCGTCGAACGAATGAGGGACGCGCACGTAGAGGAGATCGTGGTCACCGACACGATCTCCATCCCGTCCCGGGTACGCGAGGAGCTCGACGCCCTGGAAGTGCTCTCGGTGGCGGGGCTCCTGGCGCAGGCGATCGAGAACACGCACACGAACCGATCGGTGAGCTCGCTCTTCTGACGGGCGAGCCCAGACGAGGAACGAACATGGTAGAGCAGGTCACGCTGAAGGCGACGAAGCGCGAGGAGACGGGCAGCGGTCCCGCCGGTCGGCTGCGCAGCGAGGGTTGGGTCCCCGCGGTCATCTACGGCCACGGCGAGGAGTCCCGCAACCTGAAGGTGAACGCCCACGACCTCCGCCAGCTTCTCGAGGGGATCAGCGTCGACAACACGCTGGTGGACCTCGAGGTCGACGGCGGGGGAGGTTCGAGGAAGGTCCTGATCCGCGAGGTGCAGACCCACCCCTGGAAGTCCGAGATCCTCCACGTGGACTTCTTCCAGATCCGCGAGGACGAGGAGATCCGGGTGGCCATCCCGATCCGGTTCGTCGGCAACCCGCTCGGCGTGCGCGAGGAGGGCGGCATCCTCCAGACCAACCGGAACGAGCTCGAGGTGCAGTGCCTTCCGTCGGAGATCCCCGAGTACTTCGAGCTCGACGTCACGGAGCTGGACATCGGCGACTCCCTCCACGTGGCCGACCTCGACACGGGCGGGGTGGAGCCGCTCGAGGAGCTCGACGCCACGCTCTGCGTGGTGGTCCCGCCGACCATCATCCAGGTCGAGGAGGAGCCGGCCGAGGAGCTGGAGCTCGAGGAGCTGGAGCCCGAGCTGATCGGCGAGGAAGGCCCGGAGGACGTCGAGGAGATCGGCGAGGGGGAGGAGGAGGCCGACGAGGACGAGGAGCGCCCGGAGTCGCCCGAGGACCTGCTCTAGCCGGCGGTCACGGGCGGTGGTCTGCAGGGGAACCGGGTCCGGCCTCGCACGCTCCGCTTGAAGACGATCCTCGCGCTGGGCAACCCCGGCGAGCGCTACCGCGACACGCGCCACAACGTCGGCTGGTGGCTGGCCGACCGGATCCGCGCGGCATGGAGGCTGCCTCCGTTCCGGGAGGCGGGCCCGGCGCTCGCGTCCGAGGGGGAGGGACCGGGCGGCACCGTCTGTCTCGTCAAGCCCCTGACGTACGTGAATCGGAGCGGACGGGTCGTGGCGCGGCTGTGCGACGACCGGGACCTCGACGTGCGGCGTGACCTGCTGGTCCTGGTGGACGACGTGGAGCTGGAGCCGGGCACGATCCGGCTGCGGGCGCGCGGCTCCTCCGGCGGGCACAACGGGCTCGCCTCGATCGAGCAGGCGTCGGGCACCCGGGAGTACGCCCGGCTGCGCATCGGGGTTGGACGGCCCGGCGACGGGCGCGTCGATCTCGCGCAGTGGGTGCTCGCCCCGCCGAGCGGTGCGGAGGAGGAGGCCGTGCTGGCCTCCTTCGAGCGCGCCGTCTCCGCGGTCGAGTGCTGGGCGGCGGAGGGCGTGGAGACGGCGATGAACCGCTACAACTGAGCAGAGGGAGAGGAGCACGTGGAAGCCTACATCGACAGTGCACTCTGGCTGGGCCTCGGGGGGCTCGGGTTCGCCTGGGTGCTCTACGCGTACGTGAAGAGCCAGTCCGAGGGGACCGACCTCATGCGCGACCTGGCGGACCAGATTCACGAGGGCGCGCTGACGTTCCTGCGGCGCGAGTACTCGGTGCTCGTGCCCTTCGTGCTGATCGTGGCGGTGGCGCTCCATTTCCTGATCGGCAGCCGCACCGCCGTGGCCTTCATCTTCGGAGCGCTCTGCTCGCTGGCGGCCGGCTTCTTCGGCATGCAGGCGGCGACGCGCTCGAACGCCCGCACCACCGAGGCGGCCCGTTCGGAGGGGAGGGGCAAGGCGCTCCGCGTGGCCTTCAGCGGCGGATCGGTGATGGGGATGGCGGTGGCCAGCCTGGGCCTCGCCGGCCTCGGGGCGGTCTTCCTCGTCTACGGGGGCCTGCTCGACGGAGCCGTGGTCTCGGAGATGCGGCTCTTCGGCGAGGTCATCTCGGGCTTCGCGATGGGGGCCTCCTCCATCGCTCTCTTCGCGCGCGTCGGCGGCGGCATCTTCACGAAGGCGGCCGACGTCGGGGCCGATCTGGTGGGGAAGGTCGAGGCGGGCATCCCCGAGGACGACCCGCGCAACCCCGCCACGATCGCGGACAACGTGGGCGACAACGTGGGCGACGTCGCCGGCATGGGGGCGGACATCTTCGAGTCCTACGTCGGCTCGGTCGTGGCCACCGTCGTCATCGCCGTCTCGAGCCCCGTCATCGCCGAAGGCATGCGGCTGCAGGCGGTCGCGCTCCCGATGCTCTACATCATGGCCGGCCTCCTGGCCAGCGTGCTCGGCATCGTGGCCATGAAGACGATGGAGCGCATGGATCCGGCGGCGGCGCTGCGGAACACGACCTTCGTGGCCGGCGGGCTCTTCTGGATCGCGGCCTACCTGATCACCACGAACCTGGGCGTCCTCTTCGACGAGGCGTTCGTGGCCGGCTCGTGGACGCTGGCGCATCCCGCGGCCGGGCCCTTCTGGGCGATGCTGTTCGGCTCGCTCGTCGGGATGGCCATCGGCCTCACCACCGAGTACTACACGGCCGCCGGCCCGATGCGGAGGATCGCCGACTCGTCGGAGACCGGCACCGCCACGAACATCATCACGGGGCTGGCCGTCGGCATGGAGTCGGTGGCCTTGCCGATCGTGCTGATCTCGGCGGCCATCTTCTTCGCCTTCCAGTTCTCGGGGCTCTACGGCATCGGCATCTCGGCCGTGGGGATGCTCGCCACGGTGGGCGTCACGATGAGCGTCGACGCCTACGGGCCCATCGCCGACAACGCCGGCGGGATCAGCGAGATGAGCGGGCTCGGCAGCGAGGTCCGCGCGATCACCGACGAGCTCGACGCGATCGGCAACACCCAGGCAGCGATCGGCAAGGGCTTCGCGATCGGCTCGGCGGCGCTCACCGCGCTGGCCCTGTTCTCCGCCTACGCCAACTCGGTCGGTCTGACCGAGCGGGGCATCGACCTGGTCGATCCGTACGTGGTGATCGGCCTCTTCCTCGGCGGCCTCACGCCCTTCGTCGTCGCCTCGCTCACGATGATGGCCGTCGGCCGCGCCGCCGGCGGGATGGTGGACGAGGTGCGGCGGCAGTTTCGGGAGATCGCCGGGCTGCTCGAGGGCGAGGCCAAGCCGGACTCGGCGCGCTGCGTGGACATCTCGACCCGGGCCGCCCTGAAGGAGATGGTCGCTCCCGGCCTGTTCACCATCGCCGTGCCCGTGCTGGTGGGTCGCTTCCTCGGGCCCGAGGCCCTGGGGGGCGTGCTCGCGGGAGCCCTGGTGAGCGGCGTGCTGCTCGCCCTCTACATGGCCAACGCGGGCGGAGCGTGGGACAACGCCAAGAAGCACATCGAGGGCGGCGCCCACGGCGGCAAGGGGTCGGAGCCGCACAAGGCGGCCGTCGTCGGCGACACGGTCGGCGACCCCTTCAAGGACACCTCCGGCCCCTCGATGAACATCGTCATCAAGCTGATCAGCGTCGTCGCGCTGGTGCTCGCGCCCTGGTTCGCGCGGGTGCACGGCACGATGGACGCCGAATCGGGCGAGGCCGTCTGGAACGGCCTGCTCCAGGTGCTCGACAAGCTGGTATGAGGACGGCCGCGTGAACCGGGCGCCGTCCCTTGGAACCGAGACTCCTGCCCCGGGACCGCTCCCGGGGCCGTCACAGACCGAAGGAGGACACGATGCGTGACTACGAGATCGTCTACATCTTCCGCCCCGAGCTGGAGTCCGACGCCGTGGACGCGAAGCTCGAGGACTACCACGGCCGCCTCGGCGGCGAGGTCACCGCGGTGGAGCACTGGGGGACCCGCCAGCTCGCCTTCGAGATCGCCGACGAGCGCAGCGGCTACTACGTGGTCGCCCAGTACCGCGCCGATCCCGCTTCCCTCGAGGGCTTCGAGCAGGGGCTCAAGCACGACGAGGAGCTGATCCGGCACCTTGTGGTGCTGGCCGAAGGCGAGCTCCCGGCGCCCCCCTCCGACCGCCCGTCGTCCGACGAGGACGAGGAGCGAGACGACGAGGAGGAGGGCGACGAGGAGGAAGGGGCGGACGAGCCCGACGAGGACGAGGACGACGAGGACGAGGACGACGAGGAAGAAGACGGAGACGAGGACGAGGACGACGAGGGTGAAGACGACGGCGGCGACGACGACGGCGACGAAGAGGAGGAGTGACCGATGGCTTTCCGCAAGAGCTGCGACCTGTGCGAGGACAAGGTCGAGGTCGTCGACTACAAGGACGCCAACCTGCTCGACCGCTACCTGACCGACCGGGGCAAGATCCTGCCGCGGCGAGCGACGGGCGCCTGCTCGCGGCACCAGAAGCAGGTCGCCGAGGCGGTGAAGCGGGCCCGCTTCCTGGCCCTGATCCCCTACATCAAGAACTACCACCGGTGATGCCGGTCCCGACGCGGCGGTGACGGACGGATGACCCCGAGGGGGTGGTCCCTCGTCCGCGCGGCGGCCCTCGCGGCGGCGGTGGTCCTCACGGCGCCCGTCTCGCCGCTCGCCCTGGCCGCCATCCCCCTCGCCCTGCAATTGCTGGCGTTCCGGCGTCGGGACCCCTTCTCGCTGGCGCTGGCCGCGGTGCTCCTCCTGCTCGCGTTCCTGGGTATCGGGGACGGGACCCGGGAGCCCCTCTGGTTCGCCGAGCGCGCCTGGGCCCTCTTCGCGGGGGGCGCGTTCGTGGCCCTGACCGCGGTGTGGTCCGAGCGGAGCACCGTCCTCCGGGGCGTGCTCTCGGTGGCCGCGGCCTTCGCGGCGATCGCGGCGTACGGACTGCTCGACCCGGGGCTGCTGGCCGAGCTCGACTGGTGGGTCGACCGACGGCTCGCCACGGCCGCCTCCTCGGCGCTCGGCCTGCTCGGCGACGTGGGGGGCGTGTCCGAGGAGCGGGCGTTCGTCCGCATCGTGGAGGGTCAGGGGCTGCTGTACCCGGCCGCGCTGGCCCTCTCGTCGCTGGCCGCGCTGGCGCTGTCCCGCTACGTGATGGAGCGGCTCTCCGGCCACTCGGAGGCGCTCGGCCCCTTCCGGGAATTCCGCTTCAGCGACCACCTGGTCTGGGTGCTCGTGATCGGCCTCGCGCTCTTCCTCGTCCCGGCCGGGGACGCGGTCTCCCGGCTGGCGGAGAACGCGCTGCTCTTCATGGGCGGGCTGTACCTGGTGCGGGGCGTCGCCGTACTGTTCTGGATAGGTGCCGCCACCGTGACCTCCGGGTGGGCCGCCGCCCTGTGGATCGTAGCCGGCGTCCTGCTGTATCCCGTAGCTGTCGTGGCCGCCCTCCTGCTGGGGCTGGGCGACACCTGGCTGGACGTGCGCGGCCGTCTGGCCGCGGCGCTGAACGCGACGCGACGCCGGTGAGCGGCCGGCGTCTCCGGAAGACGTCCCCGGCTCGGGGGCGGTGGCGTGGAGAGGCAACGAGGAACGGAAGAAGATGACCGAGATCATACTGAGTGAGGACGTCGAGAACCTGGGCGAGGTCGGCGAGGTCGTGGACGTGAAGCCCGGCTACGCCCGCAACTACCTGATCCCGCACGGGAAGGCCCTGCCGGCGACCGACGGCAACCTCGAGCGGCTCCGGCAGAAGCGGCGCCGGAGCGAGCGGGCCGAAGAGCGCGTGCGAGAGGAGGCGGGCGACCTGGGCCGCCGCCTCGACGGCCGCTCCCTCACCTTCCAGGAGCGCGCGGCGGAGGAGGGGAAGCTGTTCGGCTCGGTCACGGTCCAGGACATCGTCGACCGGCTCGCCGAGGACGGCCTGACGGTCGACCGCAAGGACGTCCGCCTGGAGGAGCCGATCAAGGAGCTGGGCGTCTACAACGTGGCGGTGGAGCTGCATCCGGACGTTCGGCCGGAGATGAAGGTCTGGGTCGTCGCGGAGGAGTAGGCGGCACCCCGGTGCCGTCCCGCCGCTGTTCCCGCACCGGCCCGCGGGGCCGCACCGCGTCCGGCTGACACGGTGGCGGAGACGCGGGAAGGCGGCGGACAGCCGGCCGGGGCGACGAGCACGTCGCCTCGCGAGCGCCGCTGGGACCTCTTCGACCCGGACCACGAGGTCCCCGACCGGCTGGTCGCCGTGGCCGAGGCGGCCCTGGACCGGAACGCCCGGGAGGGGATGGTGCTCGACCTCCGCGGCCTCTCCGACGCGGCCGACTACTTCGTCGTCCTGACGGGCGACTCCGACGTGCACGCCCGTGCCATCACCGACAGCGTCGTCGAGCGGCTCGAGGCGATGGGCGAGGAGCCCTCCGGCATCGAGGGGCGCTCGAGCGGGCGCTGGATCCTGATCGACTACATCGACATCGTCGTCCACGTCTTCCTGGACCGCGTGCGGGACTTCTACCAGCTCGAGCGGCTGTGGGGCGACGCTCCACGGGCCGAGCTGGAAGCCTGATCGTGCTTCGGCGAAGACGATGACGCCCACGACCCGGCTCCGTCCCCCGATCGCGCTGCTGACCGCGCTCCTCGCGGCGGCGGCCTGCGGCGGCGACGGCGGCGGCCCCTCGGCGGACGGTCCCCCGGAGCTGGAAGGAGCGGTGCAGCTCGTCACCTCGCTCGACCGGTGGTCCTACCTGGCCGTGCCCCGCGAGGGAGGCACCGTGCAGGTGCGGTCGATGCGCGACCCGGCGAGGGTCCTCCGGGAGGGGGGGACCGGGCTGCCGCCCGTCGAGGAGGTCCACCTGCTCGAGGGACCGTTCGTGGTCCTCCGGACGGCCGACGGCGCGGTGCTCCGATACGATCCCCGCACGGACGGCCTGGACACCCTCGACACGGTCGCGCCCGACGCGGAGTGGAGCGCGTGGAACGGCTACGGCGTCTGGCGCCAGGGGGACGGCGGCCTGCTCGAGGTCGGCCCCGACGGGAGCTGGCGCTACGGCCTCGGGACGTCGCCGCTCTGGGCCACGCCGGTCGAAGGGGGCGGTGTCGCGGCGCTGGTCTCCTCGGAGGAGGGGCGTGAGGTCCGTCTGCTCACCCGGGGAGCGTCCGAGGCGACGGCGAGCGCCCGTGGCCCCTTCCGGGCCCCCGCGCTGACTACGGCCTGGGGACGGCGCGTGGCGCTCGCGGCCGACGAGGGCCTGGCGATGCTGGAGGTCCCGTCGCTCACGCCCGCGGGGACCGTCGAGCTGGACGCGCCCCCGGTGGCCCTCGCCGCCTCCCCCTCGTCGCACGAGCTGTACGGCGGGCTCGCCGACCCGACCTCCGTGGTGCGGATCAGCCGCGTCAGCTCGGAGACGGAGCGCATGACGCGCCTGCCGCGGACGCCGAGGACGATCCGGCCGGCGGTCCTCGGGGACTTCCTGCTGGTCGACGACGGCGGCGATCCGCTGCTGCTTCCCCTCGACGGGTCGGGGACGGTGCGGCTGCCGGGTTCGTGGCGGAGCGACCTCCCGCTCGGGACCCCCGACGGGCGGATCCTCCTGGCCGTCGACGGCGCGCTCCGGCTGCGAGCGCTCGGCGCGGAACAGGGCGAGGCGGTCGACGCGCCCGCCGACCGGTGGTGGGCCGCGGTGCCGTGGAACCCGTCGCCGCCGACGCGCGTCGCCGCCGCGGACACCGTCGCAGCGGGCGGCGACGAGGGCTTGTTCGAGGACACGGCGCACGCCGACCCCGACGTGGCCGCGGCGGTCGAGGAGGGGCCGGACGCCGAGCCGGAGGGTCCGCCCACCGGCTACTACGCGGTCGTCACCGCCGCGCGCGACTCGGGCGGCGTGCTCGAGCTGCTCGCACAGCTCCGGCGCGCCGGCTACCCTGCCGAGATGCAGCGCTACACCGACGACGCGGGGCGGACCTGGTATCGCGGCATGGTCGGCAGCTACCCGTCCCGGGAGGAGGCGGAGGCGGCCGCCCGCCAGCTCGGCCGCGAGCGCGACCTGAACGCCTGGATCGCGGAGGTGCGGGCGGGGCGCAGCGACGAGGAGGTATTCCGCTGATGTCCGCCGGCGGAGACGCCGCCCCGGACGGCGGCCGTCCGGATTCGGGCTGGCGGCGCCACCGGAGGCGCTCGAGGCCGCCCTGGGGCCGGATGGCGGTCGCGGGGCTCGTCCTGCTCGCCGTCTTCGGCGGGTGGTGGTGGTTCGCCCGCGGCGCCGGGACCCGTCCCGCCACGGCTGGCGTGGCGTCGACCGGGGCGGTGCCGGCCGTCGACACGTCGACCGCGGACAGCGCCTCCACGGAGCCCGTCGTGCCGTCGTCGGCGCCGGAGCTGCGCTGGTCGGTGCTGGTCGCCAGCTTCGCGGGGGCCTCGGGCGCCCGGGAGCAGGCCGAGGCCTGGGCGGGCGACGGCCTCTACCTGGTCGCCCCGACGGCCGTCGACGGCACGACCTACTGGCGGCTGTACCGGGGCGCCGTGTCGGACCGGTCGGCCGCGGAGGCGATCAACCGCGGCCTCGTCGAGCGGGGGAGGAAGTCCTCGGCCTCGCGCTGGGACGTCCGCCCCGCGCGCCTGGCCTTCAGGATCGACGTGCACCGCGGCCGTGCGGCGGCGTCGTCGCGCGCGGAGGCGCTGCGCGCGGACGGCGTGCCGGCCTACCTGGTGCGTGCCGCCGTCGGTGGTGACACCGTGTGGCAGGTCTACGCCGGCGCCTACGAGGCCCGCACCGAGGCGGCTCCGCTTCGCGAGCGGCTCCGGGAGGCGGGCGTGGACGCCGAGCTGGTCACGAGACGGGGGGAGCCTTCGGACCGTTGAAGATCAAGAAGCTGGTCCTCCGGGGATTCAAGTCCTTCGCCGACCGCACCGAGGTGGAGCTCCACGAGGGCATCACCGCGATCGTCGGCCCCAACGGCTGCGGGAAGTCGAACATCTCCGACGCCATCCGCTGGGTGCTCGGCGAGCAGGCGCCTTCGGCCATCCGGGGCTCGCGGATGGAGGAGGCCATCTTCGGGGGTACCGAGCAGCGCCGCCCGATCTCGCGCGCCGAGGTGAACCTGGTCCTCGACAACGAGGGCCGGACGCTGCCGATCGCCCGGGACGAGGTCGAGATCGGGCGGACCGTGTACCGGGGCGGCGAGAGCGACTATCGGCTCAACGGCGACGTGGTCCGCCTCAAGGACATCCAGGACCTGCGCCGGGACACCGGGCTCGGGGCCACCGAGTACTCGATCATCGAGGGCCGGATGATCGACGCGATCCTCAGCGACAGGGCCGAGGAGCGCCGGGCCCTGTTCGAGGAGGCGGCCGAGATCGGTCGCTACAAGGATCGTCGCCGCACGGCGCTGCGCCGGCTGGGGCAGGCGGAGGAGGACCTCGAGCGGCTCGAGGACGTGCTCGGCGAGGTCCAGACCAAGGTCCGGTCGCTCGCCCAGCAGCGGGGCCGGGCGGAGCGATACCGCCGCCATCGCGAGCGTCGGCGGCGTCTGGAGGTGGCCGTCGCCTCGGCGCGGCTGTCGGACCTCGACGACCGCGTCGAGCGAGCCGAGGCCGAGCTGGAGCGCCTGGAGGAGCGCAGGCCCGGCGAGGAGGGCCAGCTCCAGGAGCGGGAGACCCGCGCCGAGACGTTGCGGGTGGAGATCGCGGAGCGCGAACGGGAGCGCTCGCGGGCCGCGGGCGAGCTGGAGGAGGTCCGCGGGCGCCTCGAGGAGCGCGAGCGGCGCCGGATCGTGGCCTCGGAGCGCGCCACCTCGGCGGAGCGCCGGATCGAGGCGATCGACACGGAGCTCGAGGGGATGGTGGAGCGCCGCGAGGCGCTCGAAGACGAGCTCGGGGAGCTCGAGGAGGCGGTCGAGCGCGGCCGGGCCGCGGTCGACGAGGCCGCCGAGCGGGAGGCGTCGCTTCGGGAGGCGGTCGAGGAGCTGTCCGATCGACGGGAGCAGACCCGCGGCCGCGTGGAGGAGGCGGAGGAGCGGCTCGCCGAGCTCGACCGCGAGGTGCGCCTGCTGGAGGCGGAGCGCGAGGCGGGCGGCGAGCGGCTCAGCGAGCGGGAGGAGGAGCTCGAGCGTAGGCGGGAGGCCCTGGGCGAGGCCCGGACCTCGAGGGCGGAGCACGAGCGCACCGTCGAGGAGGCGGCCCGCGAGGCGGACCGGGCGGCGTCCCGGTGCGACGACCTCCGGGAGCGGCTCGGGGAGGCGCGGAGCGAGGCCGACGAGCGGCGCGCGGCCCTCCGGGAGCTGCGGGAGGAGGCGGCCGAGCTCGAGGGCGACCTCTCCGCGGACCGGGCGCGCGTCCAGAGCCTCTCGAGCCTGCTCGCCTCGGGCGAGGAGCTGCCGGTGGCGGTCGCCGGGCTGCTGGAGGCGTCCGGGAGCACGGCCGGCGTGCACGGGGTCCTCGCCGACTTCCTCGAGGCCGAGCCGGAGGTCGCCGCGGCCGTGGAGGCGACCCTGGGCTCGTACCTGCACGGGGTCGTGGTGGACGACTGGGACGCCGTGCGCCGGGCGCGTGCCTGGCTCGAGGACGAGGGGGAGGGAGAGGGCCTCCTCCTGCTGCCGCTGGACCCGGGCCCGCGCGAGACGGGGCGCGGGGGCGACCTCCTGGCCCGCGTGGAGGCGTCCGGCGCGGGCGAGCCCTGGGTCCGGTCGCTCCTCGCCGGCGTCGACCTCCGCGAGCCGGACGCGCTCGAGCCGTCGGGCGGCGCCTGGGCGCTGGCGGACGGCAGCGGCCAGGACGCCGCCGGGGCGGTTCAGGATCGCCTGCACCGGCTCCTTTGCCATGTGCTCCTCGGTCAGGCCGAGGAAGCGGATCTTTCGGCTGAGCGCCATCTGCTGGATCACGGGCGAGGGGGCGTTCGTCGCGTTCGCGTAGACGTCGATCCGCCCGTCCTGGAAAG
>CAZEUW010000062.1:0-11155 GCA_964515425.1 uncultured Gemmatimonadota bacterium
GACCTCCGGGGCGCCTCCGGCAGCGCCGACCGTGGAGCTGGGCGAGGGCGCGCCCGAGATCAGATTCGACCGCTGCGTCGTCGCCGACGCCGCGCTGGCGGCGAGCCGCCTCGGGCGGGTCCCGGGGAGCTGGAAGGAGGTCTTCTGAAGAGACGGCCGGTGCCCCTGTTCGGACTGGGCCGCGAGCGCCGGTCGGCCGGCCTCGACGTCGGCAGGGGTGTCCTGAAGCTCGTCGTGGTCGACCACGGGAGGGACCAGCCGCAGCTCGAGTCCGTCTCCACCCGGCCGCTGCCGGCGTCCGCCATCGCGGACGGTGAGGTCGCGGACCCGGGACTCGTGTCGGACGCGATTCGCGACCTCTTCCGCGAGTCCTCCGCCGACCCCGACGGCGTCGTCATCTCCGTGGGGGGGCGCGACGTGATCATCAAGCTGATCCGGATGGACCGGATGCCGGAGGCCGACGCCCGCGACGTCATCCGCTGGGAGGCCGAGCAGCACGTCCCCTTCGACATGGCCGACGTCGAGCTCGACTTCCAGATCACGGACCCCGACGGCGACGAGCCGCACATGAAGGTCACGCTGGTCGCGGCCAAGCGGGAGCTGGTCGAGGACAGGCTCGCGCTGGTTCGGGAGGCCGGCTTCGACCCGCGGCTCGTGGACGTGGACGCCTTCGCGCTCTTCAACGCCCTCGAGCTCAACCATCCCGAGGCCATGACCGGCTCGGTCGCCCTGGTGGACGTCGGGCACGACGGCACCACGGTGAACCTCCTGGAGGCCGGGACGCCGGTGCTCACCCGCGACCTGACCTTCGGGACGCGCCGGCTGAGCCGGGAGCTTCAGCGCGAGACGGGCTGCACCGCCGAGGAAGCCGACCGGGTACTGCGGGGCGAGGTCGAGGAAACCGACCTCGCGCGCTTCGTCATGGACCGTGCGACCGAGATCGCGCGCGGCGTCGAGCGCGCCTCCACCTTCCTGGAGATCCGCCGGGCCGGCGACCGGCTCGGCCAGCTCTACCTCTGCGGGGGCGGCGTCGCCGTGCCCGGCCTTCCGGCGGCGCTCGCCGATCGACTCGGGGTGGAGACCCACCTCGCGAGCCCGGTCCGGTTCCTCCAGGTCAAGCCGGGCGCGTTTCCCGACGGCGACTTCGAGCGGTCGGCCCCGATGCTGATGCTCGCCACGGGCCTCGCGCTCCGCCGACCGGTGTAGGTGATCGTGTGATCGAGGTCGACCTCCACCCGGACGGGAAGCGCGGCGGCGGGGATCGGCGCGGCCTCGCCCTGTCGAGCCTCGACCGCGCGCCCGGCTGGCACGAGGTGCGCGCGGACCCGTGGCACGCCGCTTTCCTCGTCTGCCTGGCGCTCGTGCCGCTCCTGGTGCTCGGCCTCTGGCTCTCCGTGCGGAACGACCGCTCGGGGCTGCGCATCGAGATCGAGCGCGTCCGGGCGGACTCCGCCCGCCTCGGAGAGCGCGCGGCGCTCGGCGACAGCCTCGCTGCCCGCCGGGAAGCCCTCGCGGAGCGGATCGCCGCGGTCCGGAGCCTCGACCGAGACCGTTTCGTCTGGCCCCACCTGATGGACGAGCTCGGCCGCGCGCTGCCGCAGGGAGCGTGGCTCACGGCGGTGACGACCGAGCGTCCGCTCCCGGAGGTCCTGGTCCGGATCGAGGGGCGGGCCCGGGCACCGCTGGTGATCACCGAATACGTGCGGGCCCTCCAGGCTTCTCCCTACGTGGGCGGCGTCGAGATCCGCGGTAGCCGGCGAATCGCGCTCGACCGTGGCTACGCCCAGTCGTTCACGCTCCTGGTGGCCTACCGGGCCCCGCCGGAGAGCGGACGGCGCACGCGGCCCCTGGTGCCGGAGGAGAGCTGATGGCGCTGCTCCCGGAGGACGCGCGCAGCCAGCAGCGGATCCTGGGCATCGCGCTGCTCGTGGGAGCGGCGCTCCTCTTCCACCTGTACGTCCACCTGCCCGAACGGGAGGAGATCGCCGCCCTGGAGGAGCGGGTCGGGACCCTGGAGCACGCTAACCGGATGGCCCGCATCCGAACCGGAGACCTCGACGCGACGCAGACCGAGCTGGAGCGAGGGGAGCGGCTGCTGGCGGCGCTGCAGGAGCTGGTGCCGGCGAGAGACGAGGTGGCGTCGATATACGAGGCGGTGGCCGCCCGGGGCGACGCGCTCGGGCTGGAGCTCGTCTCGGTCGCGCCGAACCGCGCGAGCGCCGGGGAGGAGGGCTCCTACCGTCGGAAGCGCTGGGACATGGTCCTCGAGGGCCGATATCACGAGCTGGGCCGGTTCCTGACCCGGGTCGCCTCCCTTCCGCGGGTGGTGCGGCCCGAGGTGCGGAGCATCGAGGGGCTCGACCGCACGTCGGACGGGCGGTATCCGGTGCGTGCCCAGCTCACCCTGGAGACGTTCGTCCAGGCGGAGGGAGCCCCACCGGCTTCCCGGCAGTCGGCGGCGGAGCCGACTGCCGCCGCGGACACGGCCTTCCGATACGACCGGGAGGTGTTCAGCTATCCGGTGGCCGGCCGCGCGAACCCGTTCCGGCCGCCCGACGCCCGCTCGACCGCGGGCCCGCGCTTCGAAGACCTGCGGCTGAGCGGTATCCTGTACGGGCCGTCGGTCGGCAGCGTGACCGTCCTCCGGGACGTGCGCACCGGTCGCGTCCATCGGCTCCGCGAGGGGCAGAGGCTCGGAGACGCGCGGCTCGTCGAGGTCCGCCCCTCGGAGGCCGTCTTCGCCGTGGCAGGACCGACGGGCACACGGAACGAGCGGCTGCGGGTCAAACCTGACGAAGAGGGGGATCCATGACGCTCGCCCGGCTCCTCCTGTCGACCGTGCTGGTCTCCGTCGCCGCCCCACCGGCGTCGGCGTCGCCGACCGTCGAGCCGGGGGAGGTCACCGAGGTGCGCATCTCGAGCGAAGCGGGCCGGACGGCGATCACGATCGCGACCCGCGGGACGGTGCGCATGCGCGAGTTCCTCCTCGAGGATCCGCCGCGCCTCGTCGTCGACGTCGAGGGGGCGCGCCACGCCCTCCCTGGCCACGTCTACGACGGCGTCCGGCGCGGCGCGGTCCGCCGCCTCCGCACCAGCCAGTTCCGGGAGGACGTGGTGCGGCTGGTCTTCGACCTCACCGCTCCCTTCGCGTACGGCGTCGAGCGGCGCCCCGGCGAGGTGACGGTGCTGCTGGAGGGCGGCGGCTCGTTCGCGGCCTGGTCGACGGCCGCCGCCTCCACCGACGCTTCCCGGACCCCGGATCGCGCCCGCTCCGCCTCGGCGGCTCCCGCCCGGGGGCTCCGCGCCGCGGGCCAGCCCCGCATCTCCGTCACCTACGACAGCGCGCCCATGCTGGAGGTGCTGGCCGGCTTCGCAGAGTTCGCGCGGATGTCCATCGTGCCGGGCTCCGGGGTGACCGAGAAGACCGTTCGGGGCGTGGAGATCGTCGACCGGCCGTGGGACGTGGCGCTCGACGCGATCCTGCGCGCGCAGGGGCTGGGCTGGCGCCGGCTGGAGGGCGACATCCTGCTGGTGGACGACCTCGCGGCGCTGCAGGCACGGGACACGCTCCGGACCGAGACCAGGGTGCTGAGGATCGACTACGCCGGCGCCGACAGCGTCGCCCGGGTGCTGGAGCAGCTCGCGTCGGAGCGGGGCGAGGTGGTCCCCTATCGTGGCACCAACTCGATCATCGTCACCGACGTGCCCCCGGTCGTGGCCAGGATGGACAGCCTCGTGCGCGTGCTGGACAGGCGCACGCCTCAGGTCTCCATCGAGGCGCGGATCGTCTTCGTGGATCGGACCGACGTCCAGAGCCTGGGCATCGGCTACAGCCTGCGGGACCACGACGGACCGGCTTCGGCGGTCTCGGACGAGCTGGCCGAGGGCCGCGATCCGCCGCGCGTCGACCTGACCGGGGACGCGCTCTCCACGCTGGCCAACGCCGCCGGACGGCTGCCGAGCGCCACCCTGCAGATCCTGGCGGCGACGGCGTTCGGCGACTTCTCGCTCTTCGCCTTCCTTGACGCGTTGGCGACACGCGAGTTGACCGACGTGCAGGCCGCCCCGACCATTCAGGTCGTGGACAACGAGCGGGCCCGCATCCAGGTTGGCGACGACGTGCCGATCCGCGTGCTGGAACGGAGTGCGCAGGCCGAGCAGGCGCAGGCCACCGTGCGCTTCGAGCCCACGGGGGTCATCCTCGAGGTCACGCCGCAGGTGACCAACGGCAACCAGGTGCTGCTCGACATCCGAGCCGAGCGGTCCGGGGTGAGCCTCGGCCAGCCGGACGTCGGCTTCACGGTGAACCGGCAGATCGGCGAGACCCGGGTACTGGTGGACAACGGCGAGACGGCTGTCATCGGCGGCCTGACGCGGAGCGAGCTCACAGAGTCGACGACCGGGATTCCCGGCCTCATGAGCCTTCCGATCGTCGGCGGGCTCTTCCGGACCCGGCAGCGACGGGAATTCAAGGAGGACCTCATCATCCTGGTCACACCCCACGTCACGGCCCCGACCGTGGCGACCGGAGCGTCCTGAGCCGGCCGTGCTGAACCACTTCCGCTTCACCACGGCAGGCGAGTCCCACGGCAAGGGGATGCTGGTGATCCTCGAGGGCGTTCCGGCCGGCCTCCCGGTCGAGCCGCTGGACGTCGCCCGCGAGCTGGCCCGCCGACAGGGGGGCTACGGGCGGGGCGGCCGCATGGAGATCGAGGAGGACGTCGGCGAGATCCTGAGCGGCGTCCGGCTCGGCGAGACCCTCGGCTCCCCCCTCTCCTTCTGGATCGGCAACGAGGACTTCGAGAACTGGCGGGTGGCGATGTCGTCCGAGCCGCGGCCGGAGGCGAGCGACGAGGAGCTCCGCCGGGTCCACCTGCCGCGCCCCGGGCACGCCGACCTGGTCGGGATGCTCAAGTACGACCGCCGCGACGCCCGCGACGTCCTCGAGCGCTCCAGCGCGCGGGAGACGGCGGCCCGCGTGGCGGCGGGCGCGGTGGCGAAGCGGCTGCTCGCGGAGTTCGGGATCACCCTCGGCAGCCACGTGACCGTGCTCGGCGGCGTGGAGGCCGAGCCGCCCGACCCCCTGCCCGACGACGTGAACGCCGCGGCCGCCGAGTCCCCGGTCCGCTGCCTGGATCCGGAGGCCTCGGAGGCGATGGTGCGTGCCATCGATGAGGCCGGCTCGGTCGGCGACACGGTGGGCGGCGTGTTCGAGGTGGTGGCCCGCGGCCTCCCGGTCGGCCTGGGGAGCCACGTGTCGTGGGACCGCCGGCTGGACGGGCGGATCGCCGGCGCGCTGATGTCGATCCAGGCCCAGAAGGGGGTCGAGATCGGGATGGGCTTCGAGGTCGCCCGTCGCCGCGGCTCGGAGGTCCACGACGAGATCGAGCGCGACCCCTCCCGCCGCGAGACCGGCGGCTACCGGCGGCGCCGCAACAACGCCGGCGGGACCGAGGGGGGCGCCACCACGGGCGAGCCGCTGGTCGCCCGCGTCGCGATGAAGCCCCTCAGCTCGCTGATGCGTCCGCTGGACAGCGTGGACACCGAGACGGGCGAGGCCGCCCAGGCCATCCGCGAGCGGAGCGACGTGTGCGCCGTGCCCGCCGCGGGCATCGTCGGCGAGGCGATGGTGGCGATCGTGCTGGCCGACGCCATGCGCGAGAAGTTCGGCGGGGACTCGCTGGCCGAGATGCGGGACCACTACGAGGCCTACCTCGACCGGATCAACGCCCGGACGTTCGAGGGCGGCTGAGGGCGCCCGGCGTGCCCCCCGCCGACGGCGGCCTCCCGTCGCCGATCGTCCTGGTCGGCTTCATGGCGGCGGGCAAGACCAGCGTCGGGCGCAGGCTGGCCGACCGGCTGGGCTGGCGGTTCGTGGACCTCGACCGCGAGATCGAGCGGCGGGCGGGCCGCAGCGTGCCGGAGATCTTCGCGGCCGGGGGCGAGGAGCGCTTCCGGGAGCTCGAGGCGCTCGCCACCCGGGAGCTCCGTCCGCGGGAGCCGACTGTCGTCGCCGCGGGCGGCGGCTGGATGGCGCGGGCCGAGCTCCGCGACGCGTGGCCCGGCGCCGTCCGGGTGTGGCTGGACGTGGACGCGAGCACGGCGGTCGAGCGGCTCGGCGACGACGTGGCCTCCCGACCGCTGCTGGACGGTCCCGACCCGGTCGCCGCGGCCCGCCGCCTGCTGGAGGAGCGGCGCTCCGACTACGGCCGGGCCGAGCTCCGGGTCGACACCGTGGGGCGCGACGCGGACGAGGTGACCGACGAGGTGGCGCGGCGCCTCGCTTCCGGAACACCGTGAGGCCCGGCGCTTACCACGTGGGAGCCCGCCGATCCGGCGACGCGAGCGAGGCTGAGGATTCCGATCGGACTTCTGAACTCCCGAACAGGGCGAGGATGGCTGGCGAAGGGAAGGGCAGCGGCGACAAGCACCTGGTGATCGTGGAGTCGCCCGCCAAGGCGCGCACGCTCGGCGCGTACCTCGGCCCCGACTACCGGGTCGAGGCCACGGTCGGCCACGTCCGGGACCTCCCGGAGAGCGGCCTCGGCGTCGACGTCGAGGCGGGCTTCGAGCCCGAGTACGTCACGATCAAGGGCAAGGGCAAGGTGCTCAAAGGGCTCCGCTCGGCGGCCCGATCCGCGGCGGACGTCCTGCTCGCCACCGACCCGGACCGCGAGGGCGAGGCGATCGCCTATCACGTGGCGACCGAGCTGGGCTACGACGAGCGGGACGGCCAGCGCTTCAAGCGCATCACCTTCCACGAGATCACCGAAGACGCCCTTCGGGAGGCGCTCGAGAACCCCGGGCCCATCGACGTGCGGCGCGTCGAGGCGCAGCAGGCCCGTCGCGTCCTGGACCGGCTGGTGGGCTACAAGCTCTCGCCCCTGCTGTGGAAGAAGATCTCGCCCGGGCTCTCGGCGGGCCGGGTGCAGTCGGTCGCCGTGCGCCTGCTGGTCCTCCGGGAGCGCGAGCGGCGGGCCTTCCACACGGCCAGCTACTTCGACCTGAAGGCGTCGCTCGCCGCGGACGGGAACGCCTTCGAGGCGGACCTCACGCACCTGGACGGCACACGGCTCGCCTCGGGGAAGGACTTCGACGAGTCCACCGGCCAGCTCGAGGAGGGGGCCGACGTCGTGCTCCTGGACCGGGAGGCGGCGGACGAGCTCCGCGAGCGTCTCGCCGGCGAGACGTTCCGGGTCTCGGAGGTCGAGGAGCGCTGGTCGACCCGGAGCCCCTATCCCCCCTTCACCACCTCCAGCCTGCAGCAGGAGGCGAACCGCAAGCTGAACCTGTCGGCGAGCCGCACGATGAGCGTGGCCCAGGACCTCTACGAGGCCGGCCACATCACCTACATGCGCACCGACTCGGTCAACCTCTCGAGCCAGGCCGTGCGGGCGGCGCGGGCCCGGGTGAAGGGCCGCTACGGCAAGGAGTACCTGAGCGACGGTCCGCGCCGCTACCGCACCCAGTCGAAGGCGGCCCAGGAGGCGCACGAGGCGATCCGGCCCGCGGGCACCGCCATGCGAACCGCCAAGGAGCTGGGGCTGCGCGGCCTCAAGGCGAAGCTGTACGACCTGATCTGGAAGCGGACGGTCGCCTGCCAGATGGCCGACGCCAGACAGCGGCACCTGACCGTGCGGATCGCCGCCGCGGACGCCGAGTTCCGGGCCACCGGGAAGGTGATCGAGTTCGCCGGCTTCTTCCGCGCCTACGTGGAGGGGAGCGACGACCCCGAGGCCGCGCTCGAGGACCGCGAGACGATCCTCCCCGACGTCGAGGAGGGCCAGGAGCTGGCCCTCCGCGACCTGGCGACCGTCGACCACGAGACCCGTCCTCCCTCGCGCTACACCGAGGCCACCCTGGTCAAGGAGCTCGAGGCGGAGGGGATCGGGCGGCCGAGCACCTACGCGGCCATCATCTCCAAGATCCAGGACCGCGGCTACGTGGAGAAGCAGGGCCGCCAGCTCGTGCCCACCTGGACCGCCTTCGCCGTGGTCCAGCTCCTCGAGGAGCACTTCCCCGACCTCGTGGACGTGGGCTTCACGGCCGAGATGGAGGACGTCCTCGACGAGATCGCCGTGGGCGAGATCGACTGGCGCGAGTACCTCGCCTCCTTCTACTCGGGCGAGGAGGGCTTCGAGGCCCGCCTCCTGGAGCGCGAGGACCGGATCGATCCCCGCCAGGCCTCGACCGTGGAGCTGGTCGACCTCAGCCCGCGGGTACGGATCGGGAAGTTCGGACCGTTCCTCGAGATCGAGGAGAACGGCGAGCGGGTGACCGCGTCGGTCCCCGAGGGCGTGCCGCCGGCCGACCTCAGCGAGGAGGAGGCCATGACGCTGCTCCGACGCAAGGCCGGCGGCCCGGAGCAGGTCGCCACCCACGAGGAGACCGGCGAGCCGATCTACCTCAAGGTCGGGCCCTTCGGCCCCTACGTGCAGCTCGGCGAGGACGACGCCGACGAGAAGCCGAAGCGGACCGGCCTCCCCGACGGCCTCGACTACGAGGACGTCACCCCCGAGATCGCCCGCAGGCTGATCGCCATGCCGCTCCAGCTCGGAGAGCACCCTGACGACGGCGAGCCGGTCAGGGTCGGCATCGGCCGCTACGGCCCCTACGTGGTCCACGACGGCGACTTCCGCTCGCTGAAGAAGGGCGACGACGTGCTGGAGATCGGCTTCGACCGCGCCATGGAGCTGCTCTCCGAGCCCAAGAAGGGACGGCGCAGCTCGCGCAAGCTCCGCGATCTCGGCGAGCATCCCGACGAGGGCGGGGAGATCGTCCTGCTCGACGGCCGCTACGGCCCCTACGTGAAGCACGGCAAGACGAACGCCTCGCTGCCGAAGGGGACCGGGCCGGACGAGGTCACGCTCGAGGAGGCCGTGGAGCTGATCGAGGCCAAGCGCGCGAAGAAGGGCTGATCGATGGCCGGGAGCCCCGACGCGGACCTGGAGGACTTCCTCCGCTACGCCCGCGACGAGCGGAGGCTGTCCCCGAACACGGTCGACGCCTACCGGCGCGACGTGGACCAGTTCGCCAGCTTCCTGCGGGAGTGGCTCGCCACCGGCGACTGGTCCTGGGACGCGGTGGACCGCAGGACGATCCGCGCCTTCCTCGGGGAGCTGGACCTGCAGGGCCTGGCCCGCTCCACCGTGGCCCGGAAGCTCTCGGCCGTCCGCACGTTCTTCGGCTTCCTGCACCGCAACGGCCGGGTCGAGGCCAATCCCGCGAAGCCGGTGCGGACGCCCCGGGGGGAGCGCGACCTGCCCCCCCACCTCACCTCCGAGCAGACCGAGGAGCTCTTCGACCTGCTCCGCGACCGCGCGGAGGAGGACGGGGGCTTCGTCGCACTCCGCGACCGCGCGCTGGTGGAGCTCCTCTACTCGTGCGGCCTTCGGCTGGCCGAGGCCCGGGGGCTCGACCTGCCGGAAGTGGACCTCGCCGGCGGCCAGGTGCGGGTGACCGGGAAGGGCGACAGGGAGCGGGTGGTGCCGGTCGGGTCGCGGGCCGTCGCCGCGATCCGGGCCTACCTGCCCGAGCGCGCCGCGGTCCTCCGCGCGCGCCGGTCCTCCGGCGGGGAGACGGTCGCGGAGGACGGGGCGCACCCGCTCTTCGTCTCGGTCCGCGGGGGACGGCTCTCCCGCCGCCAGATGCAGCGCGGGGTGACCCGGGCGCTGGAGGCGGTCGCCGCCGGCGAGGGCCTCTCGGCCCACGCCCTGCGGCACTCGTTCGCGACCCACATGCTCGACGGCGGCGCCGACCTGATGGCGGTCAAGGAGCTGCTCGGCCACGAGAGCCTCTCCACCACGCGCATCTACACGCACACCTCGCGGGAGCGGCTCAAGCAGGTCTATCGCGACTCTCACCCGAGGGCGGAATGAACGGCTTTCACGCGACGACGATCCTCTGCGTCCGGCGGGACGGAAGGGTGGCGATCGGGGGCGACGGGCAGGTGACCATGGACGACACCGTGGTCAAGGCCAGGGCCCGGAAGATCCGGAGCCTCAGGGACGGAAGGATCGTCGCGGGCTTCGCCGGCGGCGTGGCCGACGCCTTCACGCTGTTCGAGAAGTTCGAGTCCCAGCTGGAGCGGCACCCCGGCAACCTGACCCGGGCCGCCGTGGAGCTGGCCAAGGAGTGGCGGAGCGACAAGTACCTGCGGACGCTCGAGGCGCTGCTGGCCGTGGCCGACGAGGAGCGCAGCTTTCTCGTCTCGGGCGGGGGCGAGGTCATCGAGCCCGACGACGGGATCCTCGCCCTCGGCTCGGGCGGCTCCTTCGCGCTGGCCGCGGCCCGCGCCCTCCGACAGCACTCCGACCTCGCGGCGCCGGAGCTGGTGCGGGAGGCGCTGGAGATCGCGGGAGGGATCTGCGTGTACAGCAACCGGGAGATCACGGTGCTCGAGCTCGGAACCGAGGAAGCGCGCGAGGAGAGCGAGGCGAGATGAGCCGGACCGAAGCGCCGCCGACGGCGGCTCCCACCGGGGCGCCCGGCGACGGTCGGGGCGAGGTGGAGAGCCTCACGCCCCGCCAGATCGTGGCGGAGCTGGACGACTACATCATCGGACAGGATCGGGCGAAGCGGGCCGTGGCGATCGCCCTGCGCAACCGGTGGCGCCGCCGCAACGTCGTCTCCGAGCTCCAGGACGAGATCCTCCCCGCCAACATCATCATGATTGGACCCACGGGCGTGGGGAAGACCGAGATCGCACGCCGCCTCGCCCGACTCGCGGGCGCCCCTTTCGTCAAGGTGGAGGCGTCGAAGTTCACCGAGGTGGGCTACGTGGGCCGCGACGTCGAGTCGATGGTGCGCGACCTGATGGACATCGCGGTCGACATGGTCCGCAGCGAGCGCGAGGCGGAAGTCCGCGAGGCGGCCGAGGAGAAGGTGGAGGAGCGCCTCCTCGACCTCCTCCTGCCTCCCGTGTCGGAGGGCCACGAGCCGCCCGGCGACGGCGAGGGACCGCGGACCTTCGTGGTCGGCGCCCGCGGCGAGGCGTCGGAGGGCTCGGCCACCGACGCCTCGGAGGACCGCCGCCGGCGCACGCGGGAGAAGCTCCGCGGCCTGCTGCGGGACGGGACGCTCGAGGACGGGACCGTCGAGGTCGAGGTGACCGAGAGCAGCATGCCGATGCTGAACTTCGACGCGCCGGGCATGG
>CAZEUW010000063.1:0-11036 GCA_964515425.1 uncultured Gemmatimonadota bacterium
GTGGCTGTGGCTGCTCGATCGTTACTTCCACCGGCGCCTGCTGAAGCCGCTCCGACGGATGACCTCGAGCGCGGTCCGCATCGCGCAGGGCGAGCACACGCACCGCATCCGTCCCGAGCAGACGGTCGAGCTCGCCCAGCTCGCGCGGGCCGTCAACCGGATGGCGGCCGACCTCATCCGCCAGCAGGAGCTGCTGGCGGAGAACGTCCGGTCGCTCGAGGCGACCAACCGGGCGCTGATGGAGACGCGCGACGACCTCGTCCACGCGGAGAAGCTCGCCTCGGTCGGCCGCCTCGCCGCCGGCCTCGCCCACGAGATCGGAAACCCGCTGAACTCGATCCTCGCCTACGCGGACGTCGCCCGCCGCCGCCACGCGGACGCGGACTGGGTCGAGGGCGTGCGCTCGGAGGCGGAGCGGATCGACGACATCATCGCCGGGCTGCTCGACTTCGCCCGGCCCAAGGAGGGCGTGCGCGAGGCGGTCGACCTCAACGCCGTGGTGCGCGACACCCACGACCTGCTCGATTCGCAGGGGCGGATCCGGGAGGTCGACGTCGAGATCCGTCTGGACGAGGAGCTGCCGATGGTCGACGCCGACCGGGCCCGCCTGCAGCAGGTCCTGGTGAACCTCCTGCTCAACGCCTGCGACGCCCTCGAGGAGCAGGCGGCGGGCGACCCGCGCATCTCGGTCGAGACCGCGGTGACCGCCTTCGAGCGGCCGCGTCTGGAGCAGTTCGAGCCCCGGCGCGAGGACGATCCCGACACGATCGACTACTCCCATCTCCGGCGCCTGCATCGGCCGACGATGGAGGTGCGCTCGCCGCCCTTCGAGGCGGGCGACCCGGTGGTGACCGCGACGGTCGCCGACACCGGCCCCGGCATCGACGCCGATCCGATCCAGCGGGTCTTCGAGCCCTTCTTCACGACCAAGGAGCCCGGGCGCGGCACCGGGCTGGGGCTGGCCGTCTCGGCCCGGCTCGTCCAGCACATGGGCGGATGGA
The DNA here is from genome assembly GCA_964515425.1 of uncultured Gemmatimonadota bacterium. Taxonomy (GTDB): domain Bacteria; phylum Gemmatimonadota; class Gemmatimonadetes; order Palauibacterales; family Palauibacteraceae; genus CAYVFM01. The sequence goes on from CAZEUW010000063.1 coordinate 1,002, forward strand.
TCGACGCCGGCAATCGCGAAGAGGGCGGCTCGGCGTTCACCGTGTACCTGCCCCGCTACGAGGAGGAAGGCGACTCGTGAAGGTTCTGATCATCGACGACGACCGCGGCGTCCGGAGGTCCGTGTCCCTGATCCTCGAGGACGAGGGCTACGACGTGGTGACGGCCGCCGACGGAGAGAAAGGGCTGACCACGGCGCTCGAGGAGGAGCCCGACCTGATCCTCTGCGACGTGCGGATGCCCGGGATGGACGGCCTCGAGTTCCTCGACGCCTACCGGGAGGAGGGGGGCGAAGGCCTCGTGATCATGGTCACCGCCTACGGGAGCACCGAGCTCGCCGTCGACGCCATGAAGCGGGGCGCCTACGACTACCTGCCCAAGCCCTTCTCGCCCGACGAGGTGGTGCTGACCATCCGGAAGGCGGAGGAGCGGGAGAAGCTCCACCGGGAGGTCGCGCGTCTGCGCGGCCAGGTGACCGCCGAGCGCCGCTATCGCGACATCATCGCGAAGAGCCCCCAGATGGAGGAGGCGGTCGAGCTAGCCGAGCGGGTGGCGCGCCATCCCTCCACCGTCCTGATCACCGGCGAGAGCGGCACGGGCAAGGAGCTCGTGGCGCGGCTGGTCCACGAGGCCTCACCCCGGAAGAATGCCAGCTTCGTTCCCGTGAACTGCGGGGCCATCCCGGAGAATCTCCTCGAATCGGAGCTGTTCGGGCACGTCAAGGGGGCCTTCACCGGGGCCAACCGTGAGCGGCCCGGCCTGTTCGAGGAGGCCCACGGCGGGACGCTCTTCCTCGACGAGCTGGCCGAGCTCCCGGAGCCGCTCCAGGCGAAGCTACTCCGGGCGCTGCAGGAGGGCGAGATCCGGCGGGTGGGGGCGGACACGACCAGCAAGGTCGACGTGCGGGTCGTGTCGGCCACGGCCCGCGACCTCGAGGAGATGGTGCGCGAGGGCGAGTTCCGGCAGGAGCTCTACTATCGCGTGAACGTGGTGCGGATCCACCTGGCGCCGCTGCGTCACCGCCGCGAGGACATCCCCCCGCTGGTGCGCCATTTCGTCGCCCGCTTCAACCAGCGGCTGGGCGTCCGGATCGAGGGGTTCGCATCCGACGCGATGAAGGCCCTGGTGAACCACTCCTGGCCGGGCAACGTGCGGGAGCTCGAGAACGTGGTGGAGCGCGCGGTGGTCCTCGCCGACGGCGACACGATCGGGCTCGAAGCGATCGAGGAGATCCTCGAGGCCGACGGCGAGCTCGGCCGGGACGACGTGGCGACCCTCCCCGCCGACGACCTCTCGGTCAAGGAGCACACGGCGCGGCTGGAGAAGCGCCTGATCGGTCGCGCCCTCGAGCTCACCGACGGCAACCGCACCCGGGCGGCGGAGCTGCTCGACCTCAGCTACCGGGCGGTCCTCTACAAGATCAAGGAGTACGAGCTGGGCTGATTCCCCGCCGCGTGCGCTTCGCGGACGCGGCGCGACTGTAGGGTTCATACCACACGCCCCCGGCGGCCACGCCCCCGCGCGTAGCCGAAACCTCCCGCCGCGCCTGCGGTTCCCGACCTGGCGGCCGATAGCACGAAGCCTGCAAGGAAAAAGGTCGATGCGCCGAGGAGCGCTCCCCGACCTCCTGGAACGGATGCAGACCCACTGATGACAGACGAGCTCACACCACACAGGATCGCGCTGGCCGCGGCACTCGCGTCGCTCGCGATCGTGACCGTGCCGGCCCAGGGCGCGACCCTCGCCGAGCTCGCGACCGAGCGGACGGCCACGGCGGACACGACCGAAGCGCGGGCGGCGCTGCGGGCGCGCCTGGACTCGCTCCAGGCGCGGCTCCAGAGCGCATCCGGCGATCGCGTCCCGGTGCTCCGCCGGCAGATCGAGACGATCCGCCGCCGGCTCTCCGAGGGCGACTTCCGGCCGGGCGACGTGGTGCGCATTCGGGTTCGGGGCGACACGCTGAGCGGGGAGTACTCCGTGACGCCCGAGCGCACGCTCGAGCTCCAGGACGTCGTCACGATCCCGGTCGCCGGCATGCTCTACGACGAGCTGCAGCCGGTCGTCAGGGACTCGCTGGCGACCTACCTGCGGGACGCTGCCGCGATCGACGTCCAGCCGATGGTCCGCGTCGGCGTGCTCGGCTCGGTGGGGACGCCCGGCTTCTACGACCTCCAGCCCTCGGCGTCGGTCGCCGACGCCCTGATGGCCGCCGGGGGACCGACCCAGGACGCCAACCTGGAGGAGCTCGAGGTCCGGCTCGGCCAGGACCAGCGCCTCGCGTTCCCCGAGGAGAACGTCGACCTGGCGACGCTGCAGGACCTCGGCGTCCAGCGGGGCGACCGCTTCTTCGTCCCGACGCGGAGCGGAGGTATCGGCGCGGGAACGATCTTCGGCGCGATCGGTGCACTGAGCACCCTGATCTTCGCGGTCACACGTTTCTGACGTGGGTGGAAGCGAGGCTCCCATGGCTCGACAGACGTCCGGGACCTCCGGCAACGAGTCCTTGCGGCGTCACCGGGGCGTGTCCGCGCCCTCGTCGCGGCAGTTCAGCCTCCGGGCGGCCCGATCGCGCGCCCTCGACGTGCAGCCGGTGACGACCGACGTCGCGGACCTCGACGCGTCCGCCCCGCCCGCCAGGGAGTTCGTGCTGCGCGCCATCAACGTGCTCGTCGCGTCGACGGCCCTCGTGCTGCTGGCGCCCGTCTTCGCGCTGATCGCGGTGGCGATCAAGCTGGACAGCGCCGGTCCGGTCTTCTACCGGCAGCTCCGGGTGGGGCTGGACCGCCGCGATCCCGGCGACGATCGCTCGGGGGGCCGCCGGACCGCCGACCTCGGCGGGCGGCCCTTCCTGATCTACAAGTTCCGCACGATGCACGTCGACGCCGAGGACGAGTCCGGACCCGTGTGGGCCAGCCCCGACGACGACCGCACGACCCGCGTCGGCCGCTTCCTGCGCAAGTACCGGCTCGACGAGCTGCCCCAGCTCTGGAACGTGGTGAAGGGGGAGATGTCGGTCGTCGGCCCGCGGCCGGAGCGGCCCACGCACGTGATCCAGCTCCGGGACGCGATCGCCGACTACTCGCTGCGGCAGCAGGTGCGGCCGGGCATCACCGGCTGGGCTCAGATCAACCAGTCGTACGACCGGAGCCTGGACGACGTGCGCCGGAAGGTCGACCTGGACCTCGAGTATATTCGCGAACGGTCGGTCTTCCGCGAGCTGGAGATCATGGCGCGGACGCCGCTCGTCATGCTCGGGGATCCCTTCCGGGACAACGGCGACCGGAGCGGGAAGCGCGACGACCGGCAGGGGAGAGAAACGGCATGACGCGCGCCGCCGGCGAGGGCAGCGTCGTGCTGGTGGCGACCCCCCGCAACTGGTTCTTCGAGGCGCTCGCGGCCAACCTCGACGGGGTCGGCTTCTCGCTCCGCCAGGCGGGGAACGCGAAGGCGCTCATCGAGGCGATCCACGAGGACGTGCCGGACCTCGTCCTCATGCACGACGAGCTGCCGGGAGCGCCGATCGCGGAGCTCTGCCGCCGGCTCCGGTCCGAGGGGCTGCCCCCTCACGTCCCGCTCGTGGCCGTGACCTCGAGTTCCCACGGACGTCCGGACCCCGAGGCGGCGATCCTCGAGGCCGGGGCGTGGTCGGTGCTCCGCGAGCCGATCGACCCCCTGCTGATCGCCCTCCGCCTCGAGCGGCTGCTCGAGGTGGGGCGGCTCATCCGCGCCGGGCGGGACGCGGACGGCGTGGACGACGCGACGGGCGTTTACTCGCTCGCCGGCCTCCTGCGCGCGCTCGACTCCCTGGAGGCCCTCGCCGATCGGCAGGGCGCCCCGCTCACCTGCGCCGTGCTCGGGCCCACGCATCGGGGCGAAGGCGAGGTGCTGGAGCGGCAACGGGCGAACACGGCCGAGATGTGCCGCACCCACGTCCGGCGCTCGGACGTCTGCGGATGGCTCGGCCCGGGCGAGCTGGTGGTCGTCGCCTTCGACACGCCGGTGGAGGGGGCCCGGGAGCTGGTGCTCCGCCTGAACGCGATCGCGTCCGAGCGGGCCCAGATCGAGGAGTCGAGCTCGCCCGCGCTGAGCGCCGGGATCGCGGAACTCTTCCCGCACGGCGAGGAAGGGACGGGAATCTCTCCCGGGCCGGAGGCGCCCGACCAGCTCGAGGAGCTCGGCACCCTGGCCGCGGCGCGCGAGGCGCTCGAGCGCGCTCGACGGGCCGGGGGCGGCATCGAGCGCGCCGCGGTGGCCTGATCGTCCCGACCGTCCCGCGCGGTCCACGCCCCCCGTCGCCACGCCACGCCACAGGCTTCGCAAATCGCAGGGCGTCCCGCATGCTGCACCGTAGCGACCGTGCAACATGTGGCGAGCCGTCGGCCCTCCCCCACGCCGGCCCGGCCCCTGAGCCGGCCGACGCACCGCCGATACGCCCCGCGATCGCGGGCGCCTGCTGCTCGTGACTCGACCGCTCCCGAGCCGCCGCCACGACGTCCGGCAGGCGGCCTCGAAGGGCATGGAGGTTGCCCCACTGGTCCCACGAGGCGACGCCCGAGCGTCTTCCTCGGAGGACGCCTCGGAGAGGATCGACTCCAGCTCGCGAGACCGTGGCCGGCAACCGAGACACGCCGCACATCCTCACCGTCGAGGTCGAGGAGTACTTCCAGGATCGGGCGTTCCGCGGGATCGTCCCGCCGGCGGAATGGCCCGCCCTGCCGACGCGCGTCGATCGAGCGGTCGACCGTCTGCTCGAGCTGCTCGAACGCTACGACACCCTGGCCACCTTCTTCGTGGACGACTGGGTCGCCCGCAACCGTCACGCGGTGGTCGAGCGGATCCAGGACGCCGGCCACGAGGTGGCGTCCCGCGGCAAGGCGGGGGCGAAGGAGAACGGCCGGGGGCCCGGCGGCAGCGAGCTGGACAGGGTCACGGTCGCGGCCGTCGAGGCGAAGGAGCTGCTGGAGGAGCTGGCCGGCGGCGAGGTCCTGGGCCACCGCGCCGCCCAGCAGCTCGGCGCCTCGAGCGGCAGCGAGCTGTGCCACCGCCTCCAGCGCACCGGCTTCCGCTACGACTCCAGCGTGCTGGCCAAAGAGCTGAGGCGCTCCCGATCGCAGCCGAGGAACGGGGCGCCGGGGCTGAACGGTGGGAGCGAGCGTTTCCTGGAGCTGCCGCAGGCGGACACCCTCCTGTTCGGGTTCTCGTTGGGACCGCTCGGCGGGGCGAACTTCCGCCAGCTTCCCTACGCCCTCACGCAGAGGTCCCTGGCCGACCACTCCGAGAGCGACCACCCGGTGGTCTTCGGGCTCCGCTCGTGGGAGGTCGACCGGTTCCAGCCGGAGCTGCCCGGCGACGGGTGGGCGCGCTTTCGCCACTATGCCGGCCTGGACAACACCGAGCCGCGGCTGGAGCGGCTGCTGGCGGAGTTCCGCTTCACTTCGGCCCGCGAGCACCTGCGACTCGAGGAGGAGCCCCTCCGCGACCCGGGCGAGTCGGATGAGGAGGGAGGACGCGGCGTTCGTCGATCGGCCGGCTGAAGCCGGCCGGACGGAGCGCAGGGCCGGCGGAGCGGGGGAGGGCGGCGAGCTCCTCTCGGTCGTGATCCCGGTCTACAACGAGTCGGAGACCCTTCCCGAGCTGCGACGGCGGCTCGCGGCGGTGCTCGACGAGCTCACCCTCGACGCCGAAGTCATCCTCGTGGACGACGGGAGCTCGGACGGATCGGCCGAGGTCGTCCGCTCGTTCGCGCGCGACGACGACCGCTTCAAGCTCGTCGAGCTCTCCCGAAACTTCGGCCACCAGGCCGCCTTCTACGCCGGGCTCTGCCACGCCGCAGGCGACGCGGTCGTCCTCATGGACGGTGACCTGCAGGACCCGCCGGAGCTGATCCCCGACCTGCTCGAGGACTGGCGGGAAGGCCACGACGTGGTCTACGCCGTGCGGCGCAACCGGAAGGAGGGCCGGCTCAAGCGCGCCGCCTACGCCGCCTACTACCGGCTGCTCGAGAAGATCGCCTACATCCCGATCCCCACCGACACGGGGGATTTCTCGCTGATCAGCCGGCGTGTGGCCGACCTGATCCGTCAGATGCCCGAGCGCAACAAGTTCCTGCGGGGCCTGCGGAGCTGGGTCGGTTTCCGGCAGAAGCGGCACGAGTACGACCGCGACCCCCGCTACGCGGGCGAGCCGAAGTACACCTTCCGGAAGCTGTTCAAGCTCGCGCTCGACGGGCTCGTGGCCTACTCGTACGTACCGCTGCGGCTCTTCTACGTGGCGGGCGCGGTCGTGTCGGCGGCCAGCTTCCTGCTCGCGGCCGTCTACTTCTTCCAGCGGGTCTTCACCGACCAGTACGTGCCCCAGGGATTCACGACCCTGGCGATCCTGATCCTCTTCATCGGGGGCGTCCAGCTGCTGGCGCTCGGCCTGGTGGGCGAATACCTGGGCCGCATCTACGACGAGGTGAAGCGGCGCCCGGAGTACGTGGTCCAGGACCGGGTCGGGTTCGACGGACGTGGGGACGGCTGAAGCGGGCAGCGCGCGTCCGGAGGTGAACGCGGCGACGGGACGCGGCTCGAGCCCTCGCTGGGTCGCGCTGGTCGTCTGCGTCGTGGCCGCCGCGGCCCTCTACCTGTTCCGGATCGGCCAGCAGAGCCTGTGGCTCGACGAGGTGATGAGCCTCGCCGTCGCCAGCCGTCCGCCGGCCGGGATGCTCGACTTCTTCCGGGGCCTGCCCGAGCAGCACCCTCTCTACTACGTCCTGCTGAAGGGCTGGATCGCGCTCCTCGGGGATTCGGAGCTCGCGCTCCGCGGGCTGTCGGTCGCCTGCGCCGTGCTCGCGATCCCGCTCTTCCACCTCCTCGTCCGCCGGTTGACCTCGAGGCCGGCCGCCTGGATCGCCACGGTCCTGCTCACGCTCTCGCCCTTCTGGCTCTTCTACGCCCAGGAGGCGCGGATGTACACGCTGGTCGGCTTCCTGGCGGTGCTCCACTCGTGGCTCTTCCTGCGATGGATCGCCTCGGAGCGGAGCCGCGACGCGCTCTGGTACGTGATCGTGGGCGTGCTCGGGGTTTACACTCACTTCTTCCTCGTCTTCGTGCCGCTGGCCCACGTCGTCTGGCACCTGTTCGAGGAGGACGATCGCACTCGCGCCCTCCGTGAGGTCGGTCCGCCGGTCGCCGCGATCTACGCGGCCTACCTGCCCTGGGCGGTCTTCCTGCTGCTGCATATGCCCGAGGGACAGAGCTGGAAGGGGGTGCGGAACGTGATCTTCGGCGTGCCCTACAGCTTCTTCCGCTTTTCGGTGGGCTACTCGGAGTTCCTCGCGAACGCGGGCTGGAAGAGCCGGATCCCGGAGTTGGTGCGCGCGAACTGGCTCGTGATCGTCGCGGCCGGACTGGGCTGGGGTCTCCCGCTGCTGGCGGGCGTGCGCGCCGCCTGGCGCTCGGGCCGGCGGGGGCGGTTCCTGCTGGCGGGACTGGCGGTGCCGATCGCGGCGGCATTGCTCCTGTCGGTGCGGACCATCGTGGTGGGCGAGCGCTACTTCGTCGTCTCCTTCCCCTTCTATCTGATGGTCGTCGCCATCGGACTGTGGTCGATGTGGCGGTCCGGTGGGGCCGCCCGGACCGTCGGGGTCACGGCGGCCGTGCTCGTCGCGGCGACGACCGTCAATTCGCTGCACGGACACTACTTCGAAGAGGACTTCGGCAAGGAGCAGTGGCGCGAGGTGGCGCATCGGGTGGCCGCCGACGCACGGGACGGGGACGTGGTCGACTTCCACCACGACTTTATTAGCGGGGCGTTCCGGTACTACTACCGGCAGACGTCCGGACCGCGTCTGCCCGCCACGCCGGAGGCGCCTCCGCCCACCTCGATCGAGGAGGGACGCCTTTGGCTGGTCGTCTCGCACGTGCTCGGCGAGAGCCGCTGCCTCGAGGAGCTCTCCGCCTCCTTCCGACCGGAGGAGAGCTGGCACTACCCGAAGGGCGCCGGGATCGAGCTCCACTTCCTCGTACCTCGACAGGGAGCGGACGCGGATCCTGTCGAGATTCGGAGCGTGCTCGAGCGCTCCTGCTCCTGAGCTCCTCTCACCACACCGTAGCCCTCCCCGGTCCCGGACGACGCTCCGGGACGAGCCCGCAGCGTCGGCCTCTCCTACGAATCCCCCCGGGTAGTCGACGCCCCCGGAAACGCGAAATCTCTGCGCACGACCTGCAATCATTGTCCACGAACGACACACGCTCCAAATAGCTAACTTCTTCTATTACAACATGTTGATGGATACCCGGCGGATGGTACGATCCGGGTATCTAGGTGATGCCCTCACGGTCCCCCGGCTTACCACCGTTTCGGCGTTCAGGGCCTGCTGGTGCCCAGCGAACGCTCGATCGGCGGACCGAATCATCACTCACCTATTCGAGGGCATCACATGTCCCATCCCGCTGCACTGTACGGCACCGAAAAGCCTTCTGAGCGTATAGATTACTTCAGCGGACGATCACGACTCCATCCACTCCGACGACTGCCCGACCTGATGCTCGCCGCCTCCATGCTCCTGCTCATGGCGTGCAGCGACTACGCAGGCGACAGTCCGACCCAGCCCACGGCGCCCGCGCCGAGTCCGTCGGAGCAGATCACCCTGCAGCTCCAGCCGTCCCAGCTCCAGATCGACATTGGCGAGACGGGGAGCCTCAAGGCCGATCTCAGGGACGACGACGGCAACCCCGCCACCGGATTCACGGTGACCTGGTCGTCGCCCGATCCGCCGGTTGCCGAGGTGGACGCGGAGGGAGTGGTGCTCGGCAACGGCGCCGACTCGGTCTACGTGATGGCCGAGGCGGTGCGGCAGAGCGACGGAACCGTGCTCTGGGACTCCGCGCTCGTCGCGGTCCGGGGCGAGATGGAGCCGGTGCGCGAGCTGGAGGTCGACCCCGAGTCCATCGAGCTGTCGGCCGGCAGCGCCCGGGCGGTCAAGGCGACCCCCAAGGACGGCAAGGGCAAGTCGCAGGAGAACCGCCCGATCAAGTGGTCGAGCTCGAACGGGGACGTGGCCACCGTCGACGATAGCGGCATGGTGAAGGCTACGGGCGACGGCGAGGCTACGATCAGCGTCCGCTCGGGCGGTCAGCAGCGCGATGTTCCGGTGCAGGTGCAGTCCTCTCCCGGCACTTCGGTGGCCAGCGTCACGGTGACGCCGGCCAGGGACACGCTGGCGGCGGGCGAACGCGTCTCCCTCGAGGCCACGGTGGAGGACTCGGCGGGCGAGGTGCTGGACCGGCCGGTGCAGTGGTCGAGCTCGAACGCGACGTTCGCGTCGGTGGATGACAGCGGTGTGGTCGCGGCCGCCGCCGAGGGCGAGGCGACGATCACGGCCACCAGCGGGGGCGAGAGCGGGTCGGCCACGATCGTCGTCATCGCGGACGGTGAGGAGTCCGCGTCCGCGGCGACGATCGAGATCGAGCCGTCTTCGGTCGCCCTGGACACGGGTGAGACCGTAACGCTGGACGTGACGATCCGGGACTCGGCCGGCAACGTGCTCGACCGTGACGTGGAGTGGTCGAGCTCGGATGTTTCGGTCGCTTCCGTGGACGGCGGCACGGTGACAGGTGAGGCCGCCGGCGAGGCGACCGTGACCGCCGCGAGCGGCGACGCCGAGGGGACCGCCTCGGTGACGGTGGCCGAGGACGAGCCCGCGGCCGTCGCCGGCGTCGAGGTCGAGCCGAGCTCCCTCGCCCTGGAGCCGGGTCAGACCGCGACCCTCGAGGCCACGGTGACCGACGCCAACGGCAACGTGCTGGACCGCGAGGTGGACTGGTCGAGCTCGGACGCGTCGGTGGCTACCGTCGACGGTAGCGGCGTCGTGACGGCGGAGGCCGAAGGAGAGGCCACGATCACGGCCACCAGCGAGGGCGTGAGCGGTTCAGCGCTGGTGTCAGTGAACTCGCCCACGGCGACCCCGACCGCGTCAAACCCGGGGGCTTACACTCATGAGCCGTCGGGTTACACGCCGGTAGTGGAGTTCGACGGCTCGGCGGTGCCGCCGA
>CAZEUW010000064.1:0-10925 GCA_964515425.1 uncultured Gemmatimonadota bacterium
TCCAGGCCATCGTGGAGGCGGTGCGCCGCGCACTGGAGATCACGCCGCCGGAGCTGGCGTCCGACATCGTGGATCGGGGCATCGTGATGACGGGTGGCGGCTCGCTGGTGCGGGGCCTGGACACGCTGCTGCGCGAGGAGACGGGCCTGCCGATCCACGTCGACGAGGAGCCTCTCACCTGTGTCGTCCGGGGCACCGGCCGCATTCTCGACGACATGGAGCGCTACCGGAACGTCCTGGCCACCTGACGGAGGGAGGATGTCTCCGTCGCCGTCCCCCGGCCCCGAGTCCCGTTGGGACCTCGCGGTCCTGGGCTTCCTCCTCTTCGGCTGCGCCGTCCTGGCCACGCTGCCGAGCGGCGCCGTCTCGGGTCTGACCGGCGCGCTGCGGGCGAGCGTCCTGGCCCCCTTCGTCGCGGCCCACGAGACGGTGGAGGGGTACGCCCGCCTCGGCGACGACCTCGAGCGGCTGAGGGCCGAGCGGGATTCGCTGGCCAGACTGGTGGCTCGCCACCGGTCGACCCGCGCCGAGAACCGCGAGCTCCGCGAGATGGCGGGGCTCCCGCCAGCCCCGGAGGACAGCCTCGTGGCGGTCGAAGTGGTGCCGGGCGTGCTCCGGGGCGGAGCGAGCCGCACCTTCGTCCTGCGCGGGACGGTCCCCGGTCTGAGGCCCCCTGGCGGGGTCTTCACGCACGAGGGCGTGGTCGGCGTGGTCCGCGCCGTGGAATCGGGCCGCGCCGTGGGAGACTTCTGGACGCACCCGGACTTCCGCGTCAGCGTCCGCACCGAGGACGGGTCGGCCACGGGCATCGTCCGGCCCCGCTACGAGGGCGACCAGCCGGGGATGCTGCTCGAAGGTGCCCCGTACCAGGAGACGATCGCCGAGGGCGTGCTGCTGGTGACCACCGGGCTGGGCGGCGTCTTCCCGGCGGGCGTACCGGTGGGCGAGGTGGTGGCCCAGTCGGGCGTGGAGTCGGGTTGGGAGCGGAGCTATCACGTCCGTCCCCGGGTCCGGCCCGCCGAGGTCGAAGTGGCGTTCGTGCGGCGGGGCGGGCCGACGGCCCCGCGCGGCGGCCCGGGCCGGTGACCCCGTGACTCGCGAAGAGGGCGGGCGCGCGGCCGGCCTCTTCGGCGCGGTCGTGCTGGCGCTCGTCCACTTCGCCCTCCGGCCGACGCTGACCTCGTGGTGGCTCGGACCGGACCTGCTGGCGGGCGCCCTGCTGTTGTCCGCCCTCCACCTCCGGGCCGGGTCGGCGGCCGCGGTGGGGTTCGCGTTCGGCGTCCTGGAAGCGGCGATGGCGCTCACCGACCCGGCGCCACTGGCCGCCGTCTACGCGATCGCGGGCTACCTCGGCGTGCGGTCGTGGGACCTGCTGTTCGCGGACGTCCGGGTGTTCCTCCCGACCTTCTTCGTGACGGGTTCCTGGGTGTTGATCGTTGTGAAACAGTGGCTTATGGTCGATGATATGACGTGGTACTTCATGGGTGTCCCGGCCGCCGTGGCGGCACTGCTCACCGCCGCGATCGCGGGCGGCTGGCAGCTTCTCACGGGCGCCAGGGGCGCGTGAGGACGACCGGTGGCGCGTGACTCCGACGAGGTGACGGGGGTCGCCCGCCGCCGACGGGCCGCCGTGGTCCGCGGGATCCTGCTCCTCCTCCTGCTCGTATTGCTGGGGGCGTTCTTCCGCCTCCAGGTGCTGCGGAGCAGCCGCTACGCCCTCCGCTCGGAAGCGAACCGGCTGCGCGCGATCACGCTGCCGGCGCCCCGCGGCACGATCTACGATCGGGACGGCGAGATCGTCGCCGAGAACGTGCCGGGCTACTCGATCGGGCTGCTTCCGGGCCGCCGCGACAGCGTACGGGGGGCGCTGGCGGAGCTCGCGCCCCTCCTCGGGATCGACAGCGCGGAGCACGCGCGGCTGCTGGAGCGTCAGCGCCGCAATCCCGGCACGCCCCTCACCATCCGGGATCAGGCGAGCTTCGAGCAGGTGTCGGCGGTCGAGGCCCGCCGTCCGCGCTTCCGCCGGGCGGTGGTCGAGATGCGTCCACGCAGGCACTACCCGGCGGAAGGGGTGGCCGCGCACCTGATCGGCTACGTCGGCGAGATCGGCGAGGCGGAGCTGGCGGACACCGCCTTCGCCGGGTACGAGCAGGGACGGACCGTCGGCAAGGCGGGGCTGGAGCGCCGGTACGAGGACCGGCTCGCGGGCGAGCCGGGCGTCCGGTACGTGGAGGTCAGCGCGTTGGGCTCGATCGTTCGGGAGTTCGGCCCGAGGCCGGCCGTGCAGCCGGTGCCCGGCGAGGACATCACCCTGGGGCTGGACCTGTCCCTGCAGAGCTACGTCGACTCGATCTTCCCGGAGGACCACCGGGGCTCGGTGGTGGCGCTCGACCCGCGCAACGGCGAAGTCGTGGTCTTCTACAGCCATCCCACCTACGATCCGAACGCCTTCGTGGGCGGCATCGACCCCGAGACCTGGAGCTCCCTGCGGAACGACCCGGACCGGCCGCTGCTCAACCGGGTCACCGCGGCCTCGTATCCGCCCGGTTCCACCTGGAAGCTGCTGGTGGCCGCCGACGCCATGCGCCGGGACCAGGTCGGCCTGCAGGAGCGGATGCCGATCCCCTGCCGGGGCGCCCTGCGGTACGGAAACCGCCGGTTCCGGTGCTGGCGACCGGAGGGGCACGGACCCCTCGCGCTGGTCGACGCCATCCAGCGGAGCTGCAACGTCTTCTTCTACCAGCTCGGCCTCCGGGTGGGACTCGACGCGATGATCGCGGCGGCGGAGCGCTGGGGCTACAACGAGCCGACGGGCATCGACCTCCCCCACGAGGTCACCGGACACTTCCCCACCTCGCGCGAGTGGTTCGACCGACGCTACGGACCGCGGGGATGGACCGAGTCGGTGGTGCTGAACCTCGCGATCGGCCAGGGCGAGAACGCGCAGACCCTCCTCCGACAGGCGCTCTTCTACACGGCGCTCGCCACCGGGGAGGCGCCGATCGTGCCGCACCTCGTGCGCGACGCGGAGCTCGAGCGCCGCCGGGCGGACTGGGACCTGGAGCTGAGCGAGGAACACCGCCGGGAGCTGCTCCGGGCCATGGACCAGGTGGTCAACGAGCCCGGCGGCACCGCGTATCCCTACCGGCTCGAGGGATGGCGGCTCGCGGGCAAGACCGGGACGGCGCAGAATCCCCACGGGGAGCCCCATTCCTGGTTCGTAGGGTTCGCCCCGGCGGAGGATCCCCGCATCGTGGTGGCCACGATGGTCGAGCACGGCCATCCCGACCAGCAGACCTCGCTCGCCGTGCCCCTGGCTGCGAGCGTGGTGCGGCGGCACCTCGGCGGCCCGCCGTCGGACACCGCCGCGAGCGCGCCGCCGACCGACACCACCCCCGACACGCTCGGGGGCACGCGTTGAGCGACGGGCTGGGGCGCCGCGCGCGGCTGGGCGACCCGATCCTGGTCGGCCTGGCCGCGGTCCTGTCGCTGGCCGGACTGGCGATGATCTGGTCGGCGGGCCAGGTGGAGGTCCCGTCGGCGGCGACGGGCGCCTGGCGCCGTCAGGCGGTCTGGCTGGTGGTCGCGGCGGTCGCCTTCTACGTGACCTATCGCGTTCCGAGCCGGTGGCTGGAATGGCTCGCACCGTGGGCGTACGCCCTGAGCCTCGCCCTGCTCGTGGCCGTCCTCTTCTTCGGCACGGGGCCCTCGACCCGCAGCTGGATCGACCTCGGGCCCGCCCGGCTGCAGCCGGCGGAGCCCGCCAAGCTCGCCACGATCCTGATGCTCGCGCGCCTGCTTTCGAGCGAGCGCGAGCCGGTGTCCCGGCTGGTCGACCTCTGGAAGCCGGTCGCCGTGGTCCTGGTCCCGCTCGCCCTGGTCCTGCTGCAGCCCGACCTCGGGAGCGCGCTCATCTTCGGCGTGCTGCTGGTGGCGGCCCTCTACTGGTCCGGCGTGCCCCTCGGGACCCTCTTCATGTTGCTGAGCCCGGGCGTGAGCCTCCTGCTCGGTTTCTCGGCCGTGGTGTGGGGCGCGTGGTTCGTGGTGATGGTCGGCTTCCTCTACCTGTATCGACCCTTCGTCTCGGAGGGAATCGCCGTGCTGGGCGCCAACGTGGCCGCCGGCGCCCTCACGCTCCCGATCTGGAACCACCTCGCCCCGTACCAGCAGAACCGGCTCCTCGTGTTCCTCGACCCCGGCGTCGACCCCCGCGGCGCCGGGTGGCACCTCCTGCAGTCGAAGGTGGCCATCGGCTCGGGCGGGCTGACCGGTCAGGGCTTCGGGGAGGGACCGCAGAAGCGGCTGGCGTTCCTCCCCGAGCAACACACGGATTTCGTGTTCTCGGTCGTGGGGGAGGAGCTCGGCTTCCTCGGGGTGGCCGTGCTGCTCGCCCTGCTCGTCGGCTTCCTGGTGCGGGGGCTCACCGTCGCACGGGAAGCGTCCGACGAGTTCGGGAGCCTGGTGGTGTTCTGCCTGGTTGCGATGTGGACGACCCACCTCCTCGTCAACGTGGGCATGACGGTCGGGCTCATGCCGATCACCGGGCTGCCGCTGCCGTTCCTGAGCTACGGGGGCAGCTTCCTGGTCAGCCTCGCCACCGGGTTGGGGATGGTCGCGCGGGTGGCGGCCGAGCGCTGAGTTCGGGTCGTCCGATCCCGTCGGCGCACCTTCGCTCGCGCTCCGGGCCCGGGTATATTGAGGCCGCTCCGGCCGAGCCCCGCGCTCCGCCGCCCGCCGCCGACGCGAACCGAGGAAGGTGCGGACGGATGTCCTGGTTCAAGAAGCCCAAGCAGAAGCTGGTCTCGCAGAAGCGGGACCTGCCGGCCGACGTGTGGGAGAAGTGCGACGGCTGCGGCGAGATTCTCTACAGCGGTCGGCTCGCCGAGAACTTCTACGTGTGCCCCGAGTGCGGGGACCACTTCCGGATCGACGCGGAGGAGTACGTCGAGCTGCTCCTCGACGACGGGTTCGAGGAGGAGTACGACGCCAACCTCCGCTCGGCCGATCCCCTCGGGTTCGAGGATTCCAAGCCCTACGGGGAGCGCATCCGCAAGGCGGAGGAAGAGGTCGGTCCCGGCGACGCCGTGCGGACCGGGAGCGGCTCGCTGGACGGCCGTCGGGTCCACCTGGCGGTGATGCAGTTCAAGTTCATCGGCGGCTCGATGGGGTCGGTGGTCGGCGAGAAGATCCGTCGGCTCGTGCTGCGGGCCGCCGAGGACGGCGATCCCCTGATCATCGTGTCGGCCTCGGGCGGGGCCCGCATGCAGGAGGGCGTCCTCTCGCTCATGCAGATGGCCAAGACGGCGGCGGCCCTCGAGCGGCTCTCCGAGGCGGGCGTACCCTTCCTGAGCGTCCTGACGCACCCCACGACGGGCGGCGTCACGGCGAGTTACGCGATGCTCGGCGACGTGATCGTGGCGGAGCCGGGAGCGCTCATCGGCTTCGCCGGCCCGCGGGTGATCAAGGAGACGATCCGGCAGGACCTCCCCGAGGGGTTCCAGCGGGCCGAGTTTCTCGAGGAGCACGGCATGGTCGACTGCATCGTCGAGCGCTCGGAACTGAAGGCGAAGCTGGCGCTCCTCCTCGCGCACATGTGCTGAGCCCACCGTCCGCCCTGGAGCGGCTCCTCGCGCGGAGGCCGCTCGGCGAGATCGAGCTCGGCCTCGATCGGATGCGGGCGCTGCTCGCCCGCCTCGACGATCCCCACCTGTCCTTCCGGACCGTCCACGTCGGCGGCACGAACGGAAAGGGTTCGACGGCGGCCACGATCGAGGCCGTCCTCCGGGAACAGGGACGGCGGACGGGCCTCTACACCTCGCCCGAGCTGCTCGAGCTCGGCGAGCGGTTCCGGGTCGACGGCACGCCGCTGCCCGACGCTGAGCTGGAGCGCTGGGCGCGGGAGCTGGCGCCCCTGGTCGAGGAGACCGGAGCCACCTTCTTCGAGGCGGGTACGGCGCTGGCCTTCCACGCCTTCCGCGCGGCAGCGGTCGACGTGGCGGTCGTCGAGGTCGGGATGGGAGGCCGGCACGACGCCACGAACGTGGTCCGTCCCGACGTCTGCGCCGTGCCGGCCGTGGCGCTCGATCACGGCGAGTGGCTCGGCGACGACCTGTCCCGGGTCGCCGGCGAGAAGGCGGGGATCCTGAAGACGGACGTGCCGGCCGCCCTCGGTCCGCTCGGGGCCGAGGTCCGGGCCGCCTTCGAGCGCGAGGCCACGGAGGTCGGGGCCCGGCTCTTCGAGCTCGGTCGCGACGCCCGGGTGGAGGCGATCGACGTCGCCCCGACCGGAACCGACTTCCGCTACCGGTCGCCCGAGCGCGGAGTGATCGCGCTCCGCACGCCGCTGGCGGGCGCCCACCAGGCGCGCAACGCCGGGGTGGCCGTCCTGGCGCTGGATCGGCTGCCCGACCCGCCGGACGACGCGGTCCTCGAGCGCGGACTGGCGTCCGTCCGCTGGCGTGGACGGGGCGAGTCGATCGCGTCGGAGGCGGGGACGTGGCTGCTGGACACGGCGCACAATCCGGACGCGGCGGCCGCCCTGGCCGAGCTGGTGCGGGCGACGGCGCCCCGGAGGCCGATCGTCCTGCTGGCCTCGGTGCTGCGTGACAAGGCGTGGGCCGAAGTGCTGGACCGTCTGCTTCCGGTCTGCGACGGTGCGGTGCTCACGGTCGCTCCGTCGGCCCACCCGGACCGGCGCTGGGATCCGGTGGCGGCCGCGGCTTCGCGGCCCGGTGCGTGCGAGTCGCAGCCGGACTTCGAGCGGGCGATGGACCGCGCGCGTGAACTCGCGGGGACGGGCACGGTACTAGTTGCGGGGTCGACCGCCGTGGTGGGAGACGCCCTCCGGAGACTCGAAAGCCGCGAGTCGGGCGCGGAGGAACGAGCGTCCCGGGCTTCGCTCGAGAGCTGACCGAACGAGGAGAGAGGCGAGACGACATGCGATACGATCCGAACCTGGTGAAGCCGATGCGCGAGGAGCTCACGGCGCTCGGCATCGAGGAGCTCCGCTCCGCCGACGAGGTGGACCGGGCCCTCGGCGAGGCCGACGACACGGTCATGGTGGTCGTGAACTCGGTGTGCGGCTGCGCGGCGAGGAACGCGCGTCCGGCCGTGGCGCGGGCGCTGGAGCACGAATCGACGCCGAAGCGCAACTACACGGTGTTCGCGGGCCAGGACGCCGAGGCGACGGAGCGAGCCCGCGAGTTCTTCACGGGCTACCGCCCGTCCTCACCCTCCATCGCGCTGCTGCGCGACGGCGAGCTCGTCTTCATGCTGGAGCGCCACCAGATCGAGGGCCGGAGCGCCGAGGAGATCGCCTCCGACCTCACCGACGCCTTCGACCGATACTGCGCCGCCGTCGCCTGAGGCGGGGCGCATGGACGAGGTAGGGAGTCTCACCGGCTTCCGGGAGTTCTACCCGGAGGACCTGGCGCTCCGACGGCACATCTTCGAGACCTGGCGCGAGGTGGCGGAGCGGTACGGGTACGTCGAGTACGACGGCCCGCCGCTCGAGCCGCTCGAGCTCTACACCCGCAAGTCGGGCGCGGAGATCGTCGAACAGCTCTACGCGTTCGAGGACCGGGGCGGCCGCGACGTCGCCCTGCGGCCCGAGATGACTCCCACGTTCGCCCGCATGGTGTCGGCCCGGGCCTCGGCCCTCCCCAAGCCGGTGAAGTGGTACTCCGTCCCCCAGCTCTTCCGTTACGAGCGGCCGCAGCGTGGCCGGCTGCGGGAGCACTTCCAGCTCAACCTCGACATCGTGGGCGAGGAGGACGTGCTCGCGGACGCCGAGCTGATCGCGGCGGCCGTCGACGTGCTGAGAGCCTTCGGGCTCGGCCCGGACGCGTTCGAGGCCCGGGTCTCGGACCGCCGCCTCGCCGGGGGCCTGCTGGGCGCGGCCGGCGTGCCGGAGGAGGGGCTCCAGCGTGCCTACGGGGCGCTGGACAAGGCCGACCGCGAGAGCGGCGACTGGGTGATCGACCGGCTCGTCTCGGCGGGCGCCGGCCGGGCCGGCGCCGAGGAGCTGCTGGGGCTGCTCCGGCGGGGGGAGCGCGCCGAGCTGGCGGAGCGAGCCGCCCGCACGTCGGAGGACGCGGAGGAGGCCGCCGCCGACCTGGAGCGCCTCTTCACCCATCTCGAGGACTTCGGCCTCGGCGACTTCGTCCGGTTCGACGCGGGTCTCGTGCGGGGGCTCGCCTACTACACGGGGACGGTCTTCGAGCTCTGGGACCGGGCGGGCGAGCTTCGCGCGATCTGCGGCGGGGGCCGCTACGACGACCTGCTGGCCGACCTCGGGGGGCTCGACCTGCCGGCGCTCGGCTTCGGCATGGGCGACGTCGTGCTCGCCGAGCACCTCGCCGAGCACGACCTCGTCCCGGAGGCGCCGTCGGCGGTGGAGGACTTCCTCGTCTACGTCTCCGAGGAGGAGCGGCCCCTGGCGCTCCGGATGGCCCACGCGCTCCGGGAGCGGGGCCGGCGGGTGGCGTACGACTTCCGCGGCCGCAGCGTGGGCCGGCAGTTCCGGGCCGCCGACCAGGCCGAGGCCGATCGGGTGATCGTCCTGGGCCCGGACGAGGTCGAGCGGGGCAGGGCGCTGGTGCGCGATCTGGCGTCCGGCGACGAGCACGAGGTTTCGCTGGAGAGCCTGTTGGAGGGGGAGGGATGACGCAGGAGGAGGGACTGACTCCGCAATCGGAGGACTTCTCGGCCTGGTACAACGAGGTCGTGCGCGACGCGGAGCTCGCCGCTCACTCGCCGGTGCGGGGCTGCATGGTGATGCGGCCCTACGCCCACCGGATGTGGGAGCTGATCCGGGAGTCGCTGGACGAGAAGTTCAGGCAGACGGGACACGAGAACGCCTACTTCCCCCTCTTCATGCAGCAGTCGGCGCTCGAGAAGGAGGCCGAGCACGTGGAGGGGTTCGCGCCCGAGACCGCGGTCGTGACCCGCGCGGGCGGCAAGGAGCTGGAGGAGCCGCTGGTGGTCCGGCCCACCTCCGAGGCGGTGATCTGGCCGATCGTGGCCGACTGGATCCAGTCGTACCGCGATCTGCCCGTGCTGCTGAACCAGTGGGCGAACGTGGTCCGGTGGGAGCTGCGCCCCCGTCCCTTCCTCCGTACGTCGGAGTTCCTCTGGCAGGAGGGCCACACGGCCCACGCGACGGAGGAGGAGGCGCGGCGGGAGACGCGGCAGATGCTGGGCATCTATCGCGAGTTCATGACCGACCGCATGGCGATGCCCGTGGTGACCGGTCCCAAGACGGCCTCCGAGCGCTTCGCCGGCGCGGAAGAGACGCTGACGCTGGAGGCGCTCATGCGCGACGGCCGCGCGCTCCAGGCCGGCACGAGCCACTACCTGGGCCAGAACTTCGCACGAGCGTTCGACGTCCGCTTCCAGTCGGAGGAGGGCGAGCACGCGCACGTCCACAACACGTCGTGGGGCGTCTCGACGCGGCTGATCGGCGCCCTGGTGATGACGCACGGCGACGACGACGGGCTGGTGCTTCCGCCGGCACTGGCCCCGTACCAGGCGGTGGTGGTGCCGATCTGGAACGAGGACGAGCAGCGGGCCCTGGTGATGGAGGCGGCGTGGCGGGTCCAGCGGGTCCTCTCGAATGACCTTCGCGTGCACGTCGACGAGCGGGAGGCGACCAGCCCCGGCACCAAGTTCTACGAGTGGGAGCGGAAGGGCGTCCCGCTCCGCATCGAAGTCGGACCGCGGGAGGTCGCGAGCCAGGACGTGGTCGTCGTCCGCCGCTTCACGCCGGAGGGCAAGGAGCGCAAGCGCACGCTCGGCGAGTCCGAGGCCTTCGCCGTGATCCCGAGGATGATGCACGAGATCCAGCGGGACGTCCGTGAGGCGGCCGTCGAGCGCCGCGAGGCCCGGTCGGTGCGGGGGTTGGAGGACTGGGACGACTTCGTCGAGCGGATGGAGGGCAGCGGCGGCTTCGTCTACGCGGGGTGGTGCGGCGCGGAGGCGTGCGAGTCGAAGGCCAAGGACGCGACCTCCGCGACGATCCGGGCCCTGCCCGACGAGGACTTCCGCAGCGACGAGCCCCCGGAGCGCTGCCTCGTGTGCGGCGAGGACGCCGAGCACGAGGCGCTCTGGGCGAAGGCCTACTGAGGCCCCGGTGAGCGACACGCCCGACAGGGTCCTCGTCCTCGACTTCGGCTCCCAGTACACGCAGCTCATCGCGCGCAGGGTGCGCGAGGCGCGCGTCTACTGCGAGATCCACCCGCCGGACCGCTCGCCGGACTGGATCCGGGAGTGGGGCCCGGCCGGCATCGTGCTCTCGGGCGGCCCGTCGAGCGTCTACGACGACGGCGTGCCCGACCTCGACCCGGCGATCCTCGAGCTGGGGGTGCCGGTCCTCGGCATCTGCTACGGCATGCAGCTCATGGCGCGCCACGCCGGCGGGACGGTGGAGGCGGCCGAGGCGCGGGAGTACGGACGCGCCGAGCTCTCCGTCGAACGGCCGGATCGCCTGTTCGAGGGCTTCGAGCCCGGCGTCGAGACGTCGGTGTGGATGAGCCACGGGGATCAGGTCCGCGACCTGCCGCCCGGCTTCCGGTCGCTCGCCCGGACCGCCACGGCGCCGGTGGCGGCCTTCGGCTCGGACCGTGACCTCTACGGGGTCCAGTTCCACCCGGAGGTGGCGCACACCCCCCGCGGCGAGGAGGTCCTCGAGAACTTCCTCTTCCGGATCTGCGGCTGCGCGGGCGGCTGGACGCCGGGCAGCATCGTCGAGAGCCGGGTGGAGGCCATCCGCGAGCGGATCGGCGACGGAAGCGCGATCTGCGGCCTCTCGGGCGGCGTCGACTCGAGCGTCTCCGCCGCCCTTGTCGACCGGGCGATCGGGGACCGTCTGACCTGCATCTTCGTCGACACCGGCCTGCTCCGGAAGGGCGAGCGCGAGTCGGTGGAGC
>CAZEUW010000065.1:0-2842 GCA_964515425.1 uncultured Gemmatimonadota bacterium
GTCCAGACGTGGCGGCGACGCTGGTAGGCGACGGCGTACATCACGTCCGGGTCCCGCGGATCCATGTGGACCTCGCTCACGCCGGTGTGGGGGCCGATCTCGAGCATCGCCTCCCACGTCGCGCCGCCGTCGGTGGTCCGGTAGAGCCCGCGGTCGCCGCCCGCGTTCCACAGCGGACCGTGCGCGGCCACCCACACCGTCTCCGAGTCCCGGGGATCCACCAGGATCTCGCCGACGTGCTCGGAGTCCTCCAGGCCCACGTTCTCGAAGGTGCGCCCGCCGTCGGTCGACTTGTAGACCCCGTCGCCGTAGCCGACGCTGCGCTGGCTGTTGTCCTCGCCCGTGCCGACCCACACGGTCAGCGGACGCTTCGGGTCGACGGTCACGGTGCCGATCGAGTAGGAGCCCTCGTCGTCGAAGATCGGGGTCCAGGTGGTCCCGGCGTTCGTCGTCTTCCACACGCCGCCCGAAGCGGCGGCCACGTACCAGGTGGAGTGGTCGGTCGGGTCCACCGCGATGTCGATGATCCGGCCGGACATGAGCGCCGGCCCCAGGTTTCGCCACTCGAGGCCGGCCAGCAGGCCCTCGGTGAGGCCGTCGGCGGACGATTCGCCGCCGGCCCGGCTCTGCGCCGCCAGCCCCGCCCCGCCGGCACCGGGGAGGAGCGGCCAGGCGGACAGCAGCGCGACCGCCAGGAGGGCGGCCGTGGAGCACGAGCGGCGGGACGTCGAAGGGGCGGATCGCATCATGGGGTCCTGTCCGAACGGAAGGTGAAGCTCCAGCGAAAGTGGCGGTCCAGCGAGACCACGGGCGGCTCGGAGCCGAGGTCGAAGCCCTCGAGGAAGGCAGCGTCCTCGAGGGTCACCGTCGCGGTGCCCTCTTCGTAGCGGCTCGCCGACTCCCGGCCCGTGGCCACGGCGACGGTCCCCTCGGCGGTCGAGACGAGCCCGTTCAGGAACTCGGCCGGCTGCGGCGCGTCGTCGAGCGTCGCCTCGACCTCGACGCGACCGCCCGCCTGCGTGGCGATCGTGAAGCTGGCCTCGAGCCCCTCCTCGGCCCCGGGTCGGAGGTCGAAGGTCGTGCGCGCCTCGCTCGTCGGGAAGCCCTCCGCCTCGAACAGCGTGCGGACCGGGCTGTCGACGGGCCCGAGCGTCCGGGGGACGGCGACCCAGCGGGGCGGCGTCTCCCCCGGGAGGAGGCCCTCCGGAAGGGCCGGCGCCTCCACGGGGACCAGCAGGTGGGCGGTGACGAACGCGTTCGTGCTCTCGGAGCCGATTCGCGAGTCGGTGCACTCGGCCGCGAAGAGGAGCAGCATGCCCGTGCCCGGCGTCGGCCCCTCGACCGGCTCCAGCTCGGAGCCGATCAGCGACCGGAGCGCCCCGCGCTCGACCGGCCAGCCCACGGTCAGCCCCTGGCACTCCTCGGTCTCGGGGATCGTCCAGGTGGTCGCCTCCGGCTCGTCGGACCCGCAGCCGGCCGCCGCGAGGGCGGCCGCCACGGCCAGCGCGGCCGCCACGCCCGGGGCCGGGCGTCCGGACCACGCGCCGGCACCGCTCCGGCGGGTCACTCCCCCTCCGACGGCTCGCCGACGGCCTTCACGGCGGGAGCCGGCGACGAGGCGCGCTCCGGGACACCCGCCTCCCGCAGCTTCGCCTCCAGCTCGGCGGCCGGAAGGGGGGGCGCGAACAGGTAACCCTGGGCCGCCGCGCACTCCCGGCTCTCGAGCCAGTCCCGCTGCTCGGGCGTCTCGACGCCCTCGGCCACCACTTCCAGCCCGAGCTCGCCCGCCAGCGTCAGGATCGTCTCCACGATGGCCTCGTCCGTCTCGTCGCGCCCGAGGCCCGCCACGAAGGATCGGTCCACCTTGAGGACGTCGACCTCGAGCTGCTTGATGTGCGTGAGCGATGAATAGCCGGTGCCGAAGTCGTCGATGGCGATGCGGATCCCCAGCTCCCGCAGCTCACGGACCCGCTCCACGCTCGACATCGCCACCTGCTCGGTGATCTCCAGGCAGACCAGCTCCCGGTCGAGGCTCGTCGCGGAGAGCGCCCCGCTCAGCCGCCCGACGAAGTCCCGGGCCTCGAACTCGGAAGCGGAGCTGTTCGGGTGAACGCTCAGCGGAACGTCCAGCCCGAGCCGGTCGTTCCAGTCGGCCACCTGTCGGATCGACTCCCGCAGGATCCAGCGTCCGAGCTCCCGGACGAGGCCCGTCTCGTTGGCCAGCGGGAGAAAGTCGGCCGGCGGACGCAGATGCCCGTCGGGGTGGCGCCACCGCACGAGAGGCTCGACGGCCAGCAGCTCGCCCGTCCCCGTCGTGAAGATGGGCTGGTAGTGGAGCTCGAACTCGCCCTCCTCGATCGCCCGGCGCAGCTCGTTCTCCCGCTGCAGGCGGCCCGCGGCGGCGGCGTCCTGGTCGGGATCGAACACCCGGTAGTCGGAGCCGGGCTGCGCCTTGGCGCGGTACATCGCGGTGTCCGCCTGGCGGACGATGTCGTCGGGGTCGAGGCTGGCCGCCCGGTGCCCCTCCACTTCCGGCCCCGCCAGGGCGATGCCGACGCTGGCCGTGAGATAGGCCTCGTGCGTCGCCAGGATCATCGGCGAGACGAAGGCCCCGACGATCCGGTCGGCCACCTCGTGGGCGCCCTCGGGGTCCTCGAGGTCCTCGACCAGGACGCCGAACTCGTCGCCGCCGAGGCGAGCCACCGTGTCCGGCTCGCGGACGGAGGTGCGGAGCCGGTCGGCGACCTCCCCCAGGACCCGGTCGCCCGACGCGTGGCCGAGGCTGTCGTTGATCTTCTTGAAGCCGTCGAGGTCCACGAAGAGCACGGCGAGCCCGCCGCCG
>CAZEUW010000065.1:2942-10828 GCA_964515425.1 uncultured Gemmatimonadota bacterium
CGAACTCCACGACCGAGCCCTGCTCCGCGATGCGCTGGCGGAAGCGCTCCCGATCGGCCGCGTCGTGGTAGAGGTCGAGGGCGCTCATCCCCCGCATGTCGTCGTAGCCGAACAGCTCCAGACCGGCCGGGTTCATCTCCTCGATCGTGCCGTCGCGCTCGGTGACGTAGATGGCGTCCCGCGACTCCCGTACGATGTCGCGGTAGCGCTCCTCGCTGCGCCGCAGCTCGCTCTCCCGCTCCCGGAGGAGCGTGAAGACGATCCAGGCGGCCAGCGCGACCCCGATCAGGAGGAGGGCCGCCAGGGCGATCACGGCGTCACGTGGAAGGCCTCACGTGGAGGGCCGCCGCGGCAGCGACTCGCGGGCACACGGGCCGTCGGGGATCGTTGTCACGGTTCGCGGGCTCATCGGCCGGGCTGGTGCGAGGGACGCGTGCAGGAGCACGTTACCTTCGGAGTCCAGCCCAGAGTGTAACGTCCTGTCTCGCCCGACGGTACTCCGGGCCCGAGCCCGACGGGAGGAGGGGAGATGGCGGAGAACGACGCGAACAGGTGGCTCGTGGTGGCTGTGGTCGCGCTCTTCATCGCGCTCGTGGTGGTGCTGGTCCTGTGGCTCCAGGAGCGGCAGCAGGCCGAGTCGGAGGTCGACGTCGGCGCCGCTCAGGCGACGCCCTCCTGGCTCTCCTCGACGAGCCCGTCCACGACGGCCGTGAGGTCCCCGGTCTCCTCGTAGCGCGCGAGCTGCCGGTCGGCGCTCGTCCCCTCCTCCAGGATACGGTAGGCGACCTCGGCTTCGCGCCGCGTCCCGAGCCGGTCGAGCACGTCGGCCAGGAAGTCGTCCACCAGCTCCTCGATCAGCGCGCTCAGCGGCACCTCCACCATCCTGCCGAAGTCCACCAGTCGGCCGTCGATCCCGTAGCGGGCCGCCCGCCACTTGTTCTCCGCCACGAACTCGACCGGGTAGACGCGGAACGTCTGGTTCTTCTTCCGCAGCTCCCAGAGCTTGGCCACGATCGCCTGGATCAGGGCGGTCACGCAGACGGTCTCGTCGATCCGGGTGCAGACGTCGGCGAAGCGGAACTCCAGGGTCGGCAGGGCGTGATGCGGCCGGAGGTCCCAGTAGATCTTCGAGCCGTCGTCGATGCATCCGGTCTCGACCAGGTCCCCGACCAGCCGCTCGAAGCTCCCCCAGCTCTCGAAGGTCCGGGGCACGCCGCTCCGCGGGAACTGGCCCCACACGGCCGTCCGGTACGACTTGAGCCCGGTCTCACGACCTCGCCAGAAGGGCGAGCTGGTCGTGAGGGCCAGCAGGTGGGGCATGAAGTAGCGGGCGACGTTCATCGCGTCGATCAGGAAGTCCCGGTCCTCGATGCCGACGTGCACGTGCATCCCGAAGATGAGCAGCCGGCGAGAGACGTCCTGGTAGTCGGTCTCGTGGCCCAGGTACCGGTCCATCGGGGTGATCTCCTGGTCCACCCAGGAGGAGAAGGGGTGCGTCCCGGCGGCCGCCATCGTGAGCCCGCGGCTCGCGGCCAGCTCCCGGACGCGACCGCGCAGGCGCACGAGCTCCTCGCGCACCTCGGCGGGCGTCTCGCAGACGCGGGTGCCGATCTCGAGGTTGGATCGGTGCAGCTCCCGCTTGACCTCCTCGAGCACGAGGTCGTCGCCCTCGTCCTCGAGGGCGAAGGAGTGGAGCTCGCGCGTCTCGGGGTCGAGGATCTGGTACTCCTCCTCGACGCCGAGCGTTAGGGAGGGGGGCTCGAGTGCCATGGTGGCGGGTCAAAGTACCGGGACGGCCCGCCCGGCGGTAGGCCGGCGATCGCGGGCGTTCGCCGCTGGCGCCGGGCCCGACCAACGAGCTGTACGCGTACGGGGTGTTCGGCGTACAGCTCGATGGTGCGCGCTACCCGCCCCGCGTCCTCTTCAACTCGAAGTGAAGAGGGGCTCCGGAGGAAGGGTCACGCGTCGGGTCGGCCGGGCCAGCGCTGGGGCGAGACGTCGCGCTCCACGTAGCTCACGCGGGAGAGGATCTCCTCGCGCTCCTTCGCGCTCAGGTCACCGGACCGGAGCACCGCCCCGGCCATGTCGGCCGCCTCGAGCGCCGCCGGCGTGTCACCCGCCTCGACCGCCACCTCGGAGGCGTCCAGGAAGGCGTGCGACGAGAGACGGTGCTCCCCGACGCGGTGGAAGGCGAGCCCGGCTTCGATCAGGGTCTTCCGGGACTTCTCGAGCTGGCCGGCGTGATGGTAGTAGCGCCCGGCCAGCCGCAGCGCCTCGGCGCGCTCCGGGTCCTCGTCGGACAGCCTCGCGGCCTCGCTCGCCAGATCGTCGGCCATGGTCGCGAGCTCGCCCGCGGAGGGAAGGATCGTGACCTCGACGCCCTCGGCCATGGAGGCCGCGGGGTCGGTGATCGTCTGAGCTTCGGCCGGGAGCGTCGTCAGCGCCACGACGGCCACGGCCGCGGCCGCGGCGGTCAGGGCGGCTGAGATGCGTCGGGTGAGGTGCGTCATGGTCTCCTCCTACGGAGCAGGGAATCGTCGCGCTCTCGTAGGATTCGACGGGCACCGACCGCGCCGCGTTCCGGCCTTGCGACGAACCTCGGCAGGCGTGCGACGATCGACGTCGCGGCGGCGACGAGGAACGGACGGCGTCGGCACCGGAACCGTCGCGGAGCCGTCGCGGCGCCGGCGAGGGGACCTCGGAGCTCCGCGTCAGGCCGACTCGGCCTCGATCGCCTCGACCGTGCGGGCGAGCCCCTCCTCGAGGCCCACCTCGGCGCGCCACCCGCGGCCCTCGAGCCGCGAGGGGTCGAGCGCGCTGCGCGCCAGCTCGCCGGGCCGCGCCGGCTCGTGCTCGCGCCCGGGGCTGGCTCCCGTCACCCGCTCCAGGACGTCGGCCAGCTCGTTGACGCTGGTCTCCCGGCCGGTCCCCACGTTGAAGGCGATGTCGTCGGGACCGGAGGCCTCGGGCAGCTCGGCGTCGGTCACTGCCAGGTTGGCGCGGGCCACGTCGCCCGCGAAGACGTAGTCGCGGGTCTGGGTGCCGTCGCCGTAGATGGTGAGGGGCTCGCCGGCCAGCAGCCGGCCGCCGAAGATGGCCACCACCCCCGCCTCGCCGTGGGGGTCCTGGCGCGGTCCGTACACGTTGGCGTAGCGGAGGGACACCGCCTCCAGGCCGTGGAGGTGACGGTAGCAGTGCAGGTAGTGCTCGGCGGCGAGCTTGGTCACGCCGTACGGGCTGACCGGCCGCTTCGGGTGGCTCTCGGTGGCCGGCACGGCCTCGGGCTCGCCGTAGACCACCCCGCCCGAGGAGGCGAACACCACCCGGCGGACGTCGGCCCGCAGGCACCCCTCGAGCAGGTTCAGCAGGCCGTCGAGGTTCACCGAGGCGTCGAAGCGCGGGTCCTCGACGGACCGACGCACGTCGATCTGGGCCGCGTGGTGGTTGACGAGGTCGAAGTCGCGCTCGACCAGCAGGTCGCCCACGGCGTCGTCCCGCAGGTCCATCTCGACGAGCTCCACGCCCTCGGGGACGTTGGAGCGCCGCCCGCTGCTGAGGTCGTCCAGCGCCACGACCTCCCGGCCGTCGTCGCGGTAGGCCTCGCAGACGTGGCTCCCGATGAAGCCCGCGCCCCCGGTGACCAGCACCCGGTCGCTCATGGAAGTCGCCAGGTCAGACCGGCGAGGAAGAGGACGTCGTTCTGGTAGCTGGAGTCGCCCGTCCGGGGGTCCTCGAAGCCGGTGACGACGTCGCGCGCCTCCAGTCGGATCCGCCAGCCGGGGACGGCCGTCACGTAGGTGCCGACCAGGAGGCTGCCGGCGACGTCCGACACCGACTCCGTCCCGAACGTCGACTCGTCGTCGAAGGAGAGCCTCCGCACGCCGCCGCCCACGCCCAGGAAGGGCTCGAGCAGCGGGAGCGGGAGACGGAAGACCGCGTGGCCGGTGGCCGCCAGGAACGAGGCCCCGGTGGCCGCGCCCCCGCTCCCCTCCACTTCCGTCGACGGAGCGGTCACGAGCGCTCCCTCCAGCATCAGCCCGCCCAGGAGCTGGACACCCGCGTGTCCGCCGACCGCGAAGGACTCGGTGAGCGAGAGCTCCCCGCCCTCCACCCCGCTGCCGTCGGCGAGGGTCCCCTGCGGCGAGAGGACGCCGCCCTGCACCCCGAACTCGACGTGGATCGGGGAGGCCTGCGCGTGGGCCGGCTCGGGCGCGGCGGCGCTCGCCAGCAGGGCGAGCGGCACCAGGATCCCCAGCGCGAGGAGCAGCGTACGGGAGCGGCGATCAGGGCAGGTCGCGATCGGAGGGGTTGCGTGCGCCATCGTCTCCTCGGAGCGGTGGGGGACGCGAGAGGCGGAACGCCCTCGCGTCGGGCGCGGCGATCGTGTACCGGACACCCCGCCACAGGCGGACCGTTCCGATCCGAACGTCGGTCCTCAGGCTCCGGCCCGCCACGCGGACGACCGCCCGCTCGCCGAGCAGCTCCTGCGACAGCTTCTCCGGCGCCTGCCACAGGAGCCGACCGTCCATCGCGTAGGAGATCCGTCCGTCGGGCCCGATCTGGAGCGCGTGGCGGTGTCGGGCCCCCTCCACCGCGGCGGAACGAACCACGCGGGTCTCGCCGCCGAGCTCGAGCGCGGGGTGGCGTCGGTCCGCCCGGAGGTTGACCTGCGCCACGTCCACGCGCCCGCGCCGGGCCCAGTCGGCGGAGTCCCGTGCGCCCGCCAGGTCGAGGCCGACCACGACCTGCTCGTAGAGTCGATCGGAAGGCGGCACCACGCTCTCGAACTCGAGGGTCAACCCGCCCGCGAGCGGAAACGAGGGCCGGGAGACGACGCCGCTGGCGTAATTGGCGTCCCCGTTCGGGTCGAGGAACCGCCGGAATCCCGACCGCGCCTCACCGTCTTCCCGGAGGACGACCCTCGGAGCGGGCTCGCCGTACGCTCGCCAGCGCGAGCCGTCGATGCCTCGCGACCAGTCCTCCTCCAGGAGCGACGCCCGACCCGCCTCCGTCCGGGTCCGCCCGACCCGCACCGACACTGTGTCCGCCCGCCAGCCGCCCGCCGAGGCCACCACCTGCGCCGTGCCCGCGCGGAGCGCCACCACCACCGCCGATCCCCTGCGCTCCCCTCCTCCATCGACCTCACGATCGATTCGAACGACGTCTGGAGCCAGGCTCGTCCAGCGGATCGCGGCGCCGCCGTCCGGAAGGGTGTCTCCCGCCCGGGTCGTCGCGGTCGCCCGGAAGCGCATCCGCTGACCCGGCGTCGTCGTGCGGTGCCCGTCGTCGATGCGAAGCTCCTCGATCCAGCCCTCTCCCGGGGGAGACGTCGGCGGCCGACGGAGCTCGAGCCCGGTGAGCGGCCCCGCGGCCCTCCGGGTGGCGCGAGACCGGAGGTCGAGGAGCCACAGCTCGCCCTGCCCGTCGGACAGCGACAGGAACGCCAGCCGCTCCGGGCCCAGCCAGCTCGGCGCCACCTCGTCGTCGGACCCGAAGGTGAGCCGCTCGGGATCGCCTCCGTGGGAGGACACGAGCCAGAGATCGAGGTCTCCGCTCCGGTCGGACGCGAACGCGATCCGGCGGCCGTCCGGCGACCAGGCCGGCGTCAGGTCACGGGCGGGGTGGTCGGCGAGGGGGCGATCGTGGGAGCCGTCCGAATCCATCACGCGGACGTCGGGGTCCCCGGCACGCCCTTCACCCACGTAGGCGATCCTGTCGCCCAGAGGCGACCAGGCCGCCCACGGCGACCTCGGATCGGTCCGGGCGATCGACCGCCCGCCGAGGGGCCGCACGGAATCCTCCGCGACCGACAGCAGGTGGAGGACACGCCTGTAGTCGCGATCGCCCTCGAGGCGCTCCCCGCGCGTGACCAGGAGGCGGCTCCCGTCGGGAGCCCACGCCAGCGCGGCCTCGTCGGCCCGGGTATCGGCCGCGGCGACGGTGTCTCCGGTGGAACGGTCCGTGACGATCACGTCCGGCCCGCTGTCGGTCCTGACGCTCCGGGCCAGGAGTTCGCCCCGCGGCGACTCGAGCTCGCCGTACGAGAGCTCCGACGGCCGGAGGGTCGCCAGCCCGTCCTCGATCCGCACGTCCGAGCGTCGTCGGCCCTCGGGACCGTGGTAGAGGGTCACCGTCCCTTCGGCGCCCTCCCACCCCGGGGGGACCTCGCGCTCGTCGCCGGGCTGCCATCCCGCCGCGATGACGGCCACGAAGGCCAGGGCCGACACCAGCGCGCCCGCGAGCGCCCAGCCCAGCGGCCGCAGCCCCGCGACCCCGTCGCGACCGCGTCCGGCGGTTCCCCCGGCGTCGGACCCAGACGACCGAGCCGGGACCTCGGAAGACGCGACCGACGCGTCCTCGACCGCTTCGTCGCCGGCGCCGGCGAAGATCTCGTCCCTCAGCTCCAGGATCCTCTCGGTGAAGGCCGCGTCGGGCTGCTCGCCGAGCTCCTCCTCCAGGAGGGTCCGGTACGTCTCGTACTGACGGTAGGCGGCGACCCGTTCCCCGTTCGCGAGCAGCGCCCGGACGAGCGTCGTCTGGGCGGTCTCGTCCAGGGGGTTCAGCGCCACGTAGTCGCGGCCGTATCGGACGGCCCGGTCGAAGTCGCCCGCCTCGATCGATCCGACCACCAGCTCGTGGCACGCCGCCTTGACGCCCGACCAGATGCGCTCGTTCTGGGTCTCGGCCCAGCTCTCGAACTCCCGGCCCACCCGCGACGGATACGCCCCGAGGAAGTTTCCTCCGTGGAGGTCCACCGCGTCGGCGAGCCGGCCCTCCCGGAGGGCCCGATCCAGCCGCCACGCGTCCACCTCCACGCGCTCCTCGAGGACCGCGATCGAGTCGTCCTCGGCGCGGAGCAGCTCGCCGTCCGCGCGCTTCGTGAGATAGTAGAGCGCCTGGCGCAGGGAGCGTCGGGCGAGGGTGGTGTCCGACTCCGGCCAGAGGAGCCGGGCCAGGTGGCTCCGACGGACGCGGCGCCCCGGTGCGAGCGCCACGTAGGCGAGCAGGGCCAGGGACTTGGAGTTGCTGAGCACCGGCTCGTCGTCCGGGCCGGCGTCTGCGTCCTCGTGGAGGGAGAGGGCGCCCAGGGTACGGAGGTAATGGGGCACCTAACCGGCCTCCCTCCTCGCGGTTACGATCTACCGCCGGGCGTCCTACGTTGTACGGATCCTACGTTGCGGATCCTACGTTGTGCGTCCAGACGAACACAGGACAAGTACTCGAGCCAGCGAGCGTGATGTTCGCCGCGACCCTCTTCCTCTGCGCCTTCCTGCTCTTCTGGCTCGAACCTCTCATCTCGAAGGCGATCCTGCCTCTGCTCGGCGGTGCCCCGGCCGTGTGGAACACGGCACTCGTGTTCTTCCAGGCGGCCCTGCTGCTCGGATACCTGTACGCCCACGGACTGGCGCGTCGATTCTCGACCCGAGCGTCGGTCCTCGTGCACGGTGTCCTCATCGGGGCAGCGTGCCTGTTCCTCCCGCCGAGCGTGCCCGCGGGATGGGCCCCGCCGACCGAGGCGGTGCCGGTGCCCTGGGTGCTGGCCCTGCTCGCCGTGGCGATCGGCGTCCCCTTCCTGGTCCTGGCGGCCACGGCCCCTCTGCTCCAGGCCTGGTGGGCCCGCACGGGCGCGCCGTCCGCCGACGACCCCTACCGGCTGTATGCAGCGAGCAACGCCGGCAGCCTCGTCGCGCTGCTCGCCTTCCCGGTGGTGCTGGAGCCGGTCCTGTCACTGGGGGACCAGGCG
Source organism: uncultured Gemmatimonadota bacterium (assembly GCA_964515425.1). Taxonomy (GTDB): domain Bacteria; phylum Gemmatimonadota; class Gemmatimonadetes; order Palauibacterales; family Palauibacteraceae; genus CAYVFM01. Next base: position 10,687 of record CAZEUW010000065.1, read on the forward strand.
ACGCTCTGGTCGGGCGTGTTCCTGGCCGCCGGTCTCCTGGTGCTCGCCTGTGGCGTGCGCACGGCACGTAGCCAGGATCGAGACGGGGCGACCGGCACCGGGGACCGGCGTGGGTCGGGCGAACGCTCCGAGCCGTCGTCGT
>CAZEUW010000066.1:0-10637 GCA_964515425.1 uncultured Gemmatimonadota bacterium
TGGTGATGATGCCGTCGTTCGCGCCGTAGACCAGGTCCTTCAGGTAGTGCTGGGCGAGCGAACGGAGCCCTCGCGGCTCGTGCCGCGCGGGATCGGGACGGGTCTCGTGGGACAAGGCGGCCTCCTTCGTGAGGACTCGACGTGGTTCTCCTCCATGAGCCTGGCATCCGATCCCGCCGACGCGCCAGCAACGGGTCACTCGAGTTCCGGCGGGGACCTGCATTCGCGGACACCGACCGGTCCTTCCGTGCAGCGTCGGGAGTCCTCACATTGACTCGCGGTCCTTCCGAGGTCGAACCGGGACGACGCCGTCGGTCCGACGGCTCGCCAGGCGAGCGCTCCACGCCCGAGGCGCGACGATGCGACGAATCGCAGGCACGGTCCCGATCGCACTGGGACTCGGCCTGGCCGCGAACTCGCTGCTGGGCCCGCTCGTCCTCGACGTGATCCGCTACCGATTCTCCGACTCCCTGCTCTATCAGGGCATCGGGCTGGACTTCGTCTCGCTGGTCGTGGTCGCTCCGCTCGCGGTGGCGGCGGGCTCCCTCACGCTCCGGCGGCGACGGCTCGGCTCCGCGCTCGGTCTCGGGGTCGGCGCCTATGCCGCGTACATGGCCGTCCAGTACGCCGTCGGACCCGAATACGCGACGCTCCCGGGCAACAACGAGCGGTTCGTCCTCCTGCACCTCGCGCTCCTGATCTTCGGTCTCGCGACGGCCGCCCTGGCCTGGGCCGTGGTGCCCGAGGAGTCACTTCCCCCGACATCGGAGCGAGGGGCGAGGCGCTGGGGCGCCCTGTCGATCGCCCTCGGCCTCCTCCTCCTGTTCCGCTATCTGCCGAGCCTTGTCGCGCTGACGACGGGCGGTCCCGCACCCGCGGAATTCCGGGAGAACGCGACCAGCTACCTCTTGATCGCGACCCTCGACCTCGGGGTGTTCCTGCCGGCGGCGGTCGCGGCGGGCGTCGCCCTGCGGCGCGGCCACGCCTGGGCTCGGAAGGCGCTCCACCTCGTCGTGGGCTGGCTCGCGCTCGTGGGGCTGGCCGTCGCGGCGATGGGGGTGACGATGCGGCTGCACGACGATCCGGCGATGTCCGCCGGCCAGCTCACGGCGTTCGTCGTCGTCGGCGCGGTGCTCGCGTTCCTGTACGGCTGGCTCGAGCGGCCCCTGACCGGCGACGGCCGCTCTCGGGGCCGACGGTCGCCCGCCCGCCCGAAGGGGGCAGCGACCGAGGAAGGGTGACGCCCCCGCGCTCGACGTCGCGTTCGTGCTCCACGACGCTTCGACCACGCGCGCGGAGCGGGCTTTGCAATTCGATGATGACCGGTCAGGGCCTAAGGACGCCCCGACGCGGGAGCCCTCCGCGACGGTCCGCCGCAGGTCCGACTTCGACACGAACCGGGGAGGCGACATGCCGAAAGACACGATGCGAGCGTTCGTGATGAAGGGGATCGGCGAGGTCGGTTGGATGGAGAAGCCCGTGCCCACCCCCGGCCCGGACGAGGCGGTCGTGCGGACCACCGCCGCCCTCGTCTGCACCTCCGACACCCACACCGTGAAGGGCGCCATAGGCGAGCGCTCCGACCTCACGCTCGGCCACGAGGCGGTCGGCGTCGTCCACGCGGTCGGATCGGAGGTCGAGGAGGTCGGGGAGGGCGACCGCGTGGTCGCCGGCGCGATCACGCCCTGCTTCCGCTGCGAGAACTGCCAGCGCGGATACACGTCGCAGTGCCAGGGCCAGCTCGGCGGCTGGAAGTTCGCCAACGTGAAGGACGGCGTCTTCGCCGACTACTTCCACGTCAACGCGGCCGACGCCAACCTGGCCCGCATCCCGGACGACCTCTCCGACGAGGAGGCGGCCTACTGCAGCGACATGCTCTCCACCGGCTTCGCGGGCGCGGAGCACGGGGACGTCCCCATCGGCGGCACGGTGGCCGTCTTCGCGCAGGGTCCGGTGGGGCTGATGGCGACCGCCGGGGCCCGCCTGCTGGGCGCCGGCCTCGTGATCGCCGTCGAGAGCGTGCCGAAGCGCCAGGAGCTGGCCCGCCACTACGGGGCCGACGAGGTCGTCGACTTCACCGAGCGGGACCCGGTGGAGGCGATCCTCGAGCTGACCGACGGCCAGGGCGTGGACACCGCCATCGAGGCGCTGGGCGCCCAGGAGACGTTCGAGGCCTGCGTCCGGTCGACCCGCCCCGGCGGTACCGTCTCCAACATCGGCTACCACGGCGAAGGGGAATACGTGAAGATGCCCCGGGAGGCGTGGGGCGTGGGGATGAGCGACATGACGATCCGCACGGCACTCTGCCCGGGCGGCGCGGTGCGGATGCGGCGGCTGATGCGGACGATCCGGAGCGGCCGGGTCGACCCCACCCCGATGACGACCCACCGGATGCCCTTCGACGAACTCGAGCGGGCCTTCGATCTGATGGCGTCGAAGGAGGAGGGGATCATCAAACCCCTCGTCGAGTTCGGCTGAGGTCTCGTACGCGACCGAGCCCGGCTCCTACAGCAGCTCGTCCACCGGCACGACCTCGAAGTCCGGGTTCTCGCGGAAGAACTGCCGCAGGGTCCAGACGTGGCCCTGCCCGATCATGAGGAGGACTCGGTCGTCGCCCTCCTGGACGGCCCTCCAGACGTTGGCGTAGATTCGGAGGTTCCGCTTGTACCACTCCCCCACCAGGTCCGCGCCGATGTGGTGGTCGGGGAAACCCACCCACGTGGTGGAGGTGCGCTGGATCAGGCTGCCCAGGTCGCGCACGCTCAGGGTGTCGGCGCCCGTGCCCGGTCCGGATTCGGTGCCCGCCTCCTCGCGATCCAGGACGACGACGTAGTCGGTGTCCGGGCCGACGGAGTCGACGACCTGCCCGCCCACCCGCTCGACGGCCCGCCGGAAGCGCTCCATGTGGCGCTCCGCGACGTCGAACGCGGCGGCGAAGGTGCTCCCCGCCAGATCGCTCTCCCGCCGGACCTTCGTCCCGCTCCCCTCGAAGCTGCCCATGCGGGCGTAGTGGTAGACGTAGATCGCGTGGTTCTTCCAGAGCTGTTCCTCGGTGTTCAGCTCCCGGAGGTACTCGCGGAGGGTCAGCGCGGCCAGGAGCGAATCCCGGTCGAAGCTCCTCTCCACGTGCCGGCGGTAGCGCTCGAGCACCTCGGGATCGTGCTCTTCGGCGACCTGCCGCGCGCGCGAGCCGAGCCACAGCCCGTCCGCTGACACGCAACCCAGCCCGTCCAGCCCCGACGCGTCGGCGGCCCGGAAGCCCAGCTGGCGGATCTCGCGGCGGTCGCCCGCCTCGGTCGGGTCGTAGGCGCCGGTCCGATAGGCGCGGTACAGGGAGTCGAGGACAGATTGTCCGGAGGGACGGCACTCGACGAGGAACCGGTCGGGCGCCCAATCGGCGATCCGCCGCGCGACCGCGTCGAGCTCGCGCTGGCGCGACTCGGAGAGGACGTCGCTCACCTCCGACGTCCGCTCGTCGCTCGCGCTGCCGGCGAAGTGGCTCGTCCCCAGCAGCACGATCTCGGTGGCGTCCTCCCCGTGGCGGCCGGGACCGTCTTCGAGGGCTGTCGTCGCTCCGCACCCGGCGAGGACGACCGCGGCGGCGACGGCGAGCGCGGCGGTCCGAACGGCGGCGGGACCGTACCGGCTCGGCGTCGGGGGGGAGGCGGGAACAGGTCGATCGTGGCCGCACATGTCGACCTCCGTTCGAGTCCGCGTTCACGTGCCTGGCCCGGCGGGGCACTCGATGGGCGCTCGACCGCCCGACGGCGTCCCCTCGTCGTAGCGTTACGGGCATCGTCGGAATGGCGTTTCGTCCGATGAGCGGACGCGCCCTCCCATCGAGTGACGGTCGGCGCTCCGGGGTCGTCATACTCCTACACGGGTAAGACAGATCCCGGATCCCGGAGGTCCCCGATGCGCACCCTGCTCCCGCGCCGTCCCCTCTCGCGCGCCCCCCTCCTCCTCGCCTTCCTGGCGCTGCCGCTGTTCGCCGCCGACGCCGCGCACGACACGGCGCGGCAGGAGACCGTGGTCTTCACCGGAACGGTCCGAGCCCAGGGGGCCGGCGTCGGCCTCCGGGGCGCGCAGGTCCAGCTGCTCGGCACGCGGGCGGGCACGGTCACCGATCGGAGCGGCCGCTACCGCATCGAGACGGATCGGGTCTCGGTCGGCTCGACGGTGCGGCTCCGCGCGCGGCTCATCGGCTACGGAGCGGTCACCCGCGAGGTGGAGGTCACCTCGAGCACGGTGCGGACCGACTTCGAGCTCCGCCCCGGCGCCGTGCGGCTCGACGAGGCGGTCGTCGACGGTGGGGTGCGGGGCGCCCGGCAGGCCCTCGCCCCGGCCGGCCCACCCGGCAGCTACTACCCGCCGGACTTCGACACCGAGGCCTACGACCACATCGAGGAAGAGGCGTTCCGGTCGCCCGTCGTCCACCCGCTCTCCACCTTCTCGGCGGACGTGGACCGCGCCTCCTACGCGAACGTGCGCCGCTTCCTCACCGGCGGCGAGCTGCCGCCCGTGGACGCCGTCCGCATCGAGGAGCTGGTCAACTACTTCGGCTACGACGACGCCCTGCCCGAGGACGGCCGGCCCTTCGCGGTGACCACCGAGGTCGCGCCGGCTCCCTGGCGACCGGCGCACCGCCTGGTCCGGCTCGGCCTCAGGACGCCGGACGTCGAGCTCGCCGAGCTGCCGCCGGCCAACCTCGTCTTCCTCCTCGACGTGTCGGGCTCGATGAGCCCGCCGAACAAGCTGCCCCTGGTGCAGCGCTCGCTCCGCATGCTCATCGAGCGGCTCCGGCCCCGGGACCGGATCTCGATGGCGGTCTACGCCGGGAGCGCCGGCACCGTGCTCGAGGGCGCGAGCGGCGCGGAGAAGGACCGCATCCTGGCGGCGCTCGACTCGCTGCGGGCCGGCGGCTCGACGGCGGGCGGCGAGGGGCTCCGGCTCGCCTACCGGCTGGCCGCCGAACACCATCGGCCCGAGGGCAACAACCGCATCATCCTCGTCACCGACGGCGACTTCAACGTCGGCGTCTCCTCCGACGCGGCCATGCAGCGGCTGGTCGAGGAGAAGCGCGAGCAGGGGACCTTCCTGACCGTGATCGGCGTCGGCGCCGGGAACACGAAGTTCTCGAAGATGGAGAAGTTGGCCGACCACGGGAACGGCCAGTTCCACTACATCGACGGGATCCTCGAGGCCAAGAAGGCCCTGGTGGGCGAGATGGGCGGCACGCTGCTCACGGTCGCCAAGGACGTGAAGCTCCAGGTCGAGTTCAACCCGGAGCGGGTGGAGGGCTACCGGCTGATCGGCTACGAGAACCGCCGCCTCGACCCCGAGGAGTTCGACGACGACGAGAAGGACGCCGGCGAGATCGGCGCCGGCCACTCCGTGGTCGCCTTCTACGAGGTGATCCCCCGGGGCGCCGAGACCGGCGTCACGGTCGCCGTGCCGGATTCGCTCCGCTACCAGCGGCGGGTGCCGGTCGATCCCGGCTCCGAGGCCGGCGACGAGCTGGCCTTCCTGAAGGTCCGCTACAAGGCGCCGGACGGTGATCGGAGCGAGCTGATGAGCTTCCCCGTCCGGCAGACGGGCGACGAGCCGAGCGAGGCCTTCCGGTTCGGGTCCGCGGTCGTCGAGTTCGGGCTGGTGCTCCGGGACTCCCCCTTCCGCGGGGACGCCGACCTCGAGCGCGCCCGCGACCGGGCGCGATCCGCGCTCGGCACCGACCGGGAGGGCTACCGCTCCGAGTTCGTCCGGCTCGTGGACCTGGCCATGGAGCTGGATCGGAGCGGCAACGGTATATAATAGACGTACCCCGTGACGGAAGACCCCTGATCCGAGGAGACGAACCGTGACCCCGACCGAGACCGTATCGCCGGAACGAGAGTCCGCCGCCCGGGGCGGAGGGCTCCGGGAGATCGACGCGGCCACCCTCCGCGCGTGGCTGGACCGGGGCGAGTGCGTCCTGGTGGACGTGCGGGAGCCCGGGGAGCACGCCCGCCGCCGGATCCCGGAGGCGTCGCTGGCGCCCCTCTCCCGCATCGGCTCGGAAGGTGTCCCCGACACCTGGGAAGGCCGCCTCGTGCTCCACTGCAACACGGGCAACCGCTCCGAGCAGGCCGCGAGGAAGCTCCTGGCGGACGGCCACGCCGAGGTCTGGCACCTGGCGGGCGGAATCGAGGCCTGGCGGGAGGCCGGCGAGCCGGTCGAGATCGACGAGGACGCCCCGATCGAGCTGCAGCGTCAGGTCCAGATCGCGGCCGGCTCGCTGGTGCTGGCCGGGACGATGGCCGGCGCGCTCGTCTCGCCCTGGTGGCTGGCGCTTTCCGGGTTCGTGGGAGCCGGGCTGGTCTTCGCCGGGGTGACCGGCACGTGCGGGATGGCCCGGGTGCTGTCGCTCCTCCCGTACAACAGACGGTGAGCGGACCTCCCCTCAGAAGTGCCAGAAGAGCGAGGTCTTCCAGCGGAGGTCGAACGGATCCTCCTCGACCCCCGAAGCGACCGGGAATCCCACCGAGGTGCCGAGCACCAGCGGCCGGTCGGGGAGCACCCGTACGCGGAGCCCCGGCGACAATTGCACCACGTCCTCGCCCACGGCGTGGCCGCTGATGCCCCCCGAGCCGTCGAGCTCGAGGATCCCCTGGACGCGGTCCGACACGTGGTAGAGGCCGGAGAGGTTCCAGCGGAGCCGCGTGCCCACCTCGGACTGCTCGGCGTGGTCGAACGGGATGCCGAAGATCCCCCATCCGACCAGCTCCAGCGGGCCGCTCCGGTAGCCGACGTCGAGGAAGGGGGCCACCTCCCACTCGCGGGTCCCGAGCGTGCCCTCGACGCCGGTGCCTCCGTGGAACCGGGGATCGGGCGGCGCATCCAGCACGCCTGACGCGCCTCCGCCGCCGGGTGCCGCGGCGGTCCCCGAGGCGGTCCTCGTGGCCGTGCCCTCGTGTTCGTGGTCGTGATCCTCGGAGCTCTCGTCGGGTTCTCCGTTGGTGGGGAGCTCGAATTGCACGCCGTACCCGAGCAGGACGCCGGCCTCCTCGAACGCGCGGTTGGCGAACTTCAGCAGCACCGCGGCGTTCCCGAGCGCGCCGGCGCTGTACGAGTACGGCAGCGCCGCCTCGACGCTGAAGCTCCTCGCGAAGGCGTACTCGCCCTCGAGCACGCCGGAATGCTCGCTGTCCCCGTCGGGGAACTCGAAGTGCTGGTGGTCCAGCCGGACCTTCGTGTCGGGGGAGACCGACTCGGCGATCATCGGGTGCGTGAAGTGAAGGCCCCCGTGGTGGTCGTGCGACGCGTGGCCGTGGGCGTCCTGGTGCTCGTGCCGCTCTTCCTCCTGCGCCCGGAGCGGTCCCGCCGAGACGGCCCACGCCACGGCGGTGGCGAGGGCACAGAGGCCGAGGCGCGCCAGGGCACGGCGTACGGAGGCGGACGTGCGTGTCTGCATGGACGATCGCTGCATGGACATGGAGTGCTCTCCCTTCCCGGACGACGCTCGAGGCGGTCCGTCGGCTCCGGGAGCCCCGGACGGACGTGCACGGGCCGCTCCTCGGCGGTCGACCGATTCGCTGTCAGTCAGCCGGGCTCGTGCGACCGGTGACGGTCAGGAGAGCGGAGGTCCGTTCGGATAGGGGAGGAAGTAGGCGTCCCGCTCGCGAGGCCGCTCGCGATCGACCCGGGCGCCCTCGACGGCGGCGGGTTCGGGCGACGGGACGGCGGACGATAGCCCGTCGATCGGCAACGGGGAGGCCGCGCCGCCGTGGCAGCTCCCCACGCAGGTGCAGAAGTGCGAGCCGCCGGCGTCGTGGGGCGCGTCGGTCGGCGAGGTGATTCCGGCCGACGCGGTCGGAGCGCCCGTCGAGTCGTGGTGATGGCGGGGGCAGGAATGGGCCCCGAACGTCTCCGTGGCCAGGGCCCCCAGGAAGAGGAGGGCGACGGCGGCGGCGCTGGTCTGGAGCGGGCGCGAACGACGCACGGATCTCATGTCGTCGGGTGGAGATCGCTCCGGCGATCGTGCGGTGAACGAAGGGTGGCGCCGTCGCGTTCCTCGCGCAAACGGAGGGCATCGCGCTCCGACGTCGGTTCGGTCCGGTCGCATGCGCCCGTCGACGGCATCGACCTTGAAGCTACGGATCCCCGTGCTCCGGCGTCACGGCCGGGGCCGTCGGCATCGACGACGAGTGGCATCGACCATCCGAGGAGGAGACATGATCCAGCGCAAGGCGGAAGCCACCTGGAAGGGCGACCTCTCGCGCGGGAACGGACGCTTCCGGTCCGGCTCGATCGAGGCGGGCTATTCCTTCGCCAGCCGCTTCGAGAGCGGCGACGGCAGCAACCCCGAGGAGCTGATCGGGGCGGCCCTGGCGAGCTGCTTCGCCATGGCGCTGGCCCACGGCCTCGCCGAGGCCGGCAGCACGCCGAGCTCGGTTCACGCCTCCGCCGTGGTCCACCTGGACCCGGAGGCGGAGGCGATCGCCCGCATCGAGCTGAGCGTCGAGGGGGAGGTGCCGGGGATCGACGCCGACGGGTTCCGGAAGCGGGCCGAGGAGGCCAGGGCGAACTGCCCGATCTCGAAGGCGCTCGGCGCGGTGGAGATCGAGCTGGTCGAGGCCGAGCTCGCCTGAGCCGACCTGCCGCCGATGCACGGTCCGCGAGAGGCCGACCGGCACCGGGAGGAGTGCGGCGCCGTCAGCCCAGCGGCCAGATCGCCTGGATGAGGCCGATCGCCGTGACCCCGAGCACCAGGTGCATCGGCAGGCCGACCCGGACGAAGTCGGTGAAGCGATAGCCGCCCGGACCGTAGACCATGAGGTTGGTCTGATAGCTCATCGGGGTGGCGAAGGAGAAGGAGGCGGCGACCGTGGCCGCGATCACCAGTGGCCGGGGGTCGAGGCCCTGGGCCGCGGCCGCCGCGACCACGACCGGGAAGGCGAGGGCGGCGGCGGCCTGGTTCACGATCGTCTCGGTCAGGAAGGCGGTCCCGAAGAAGACCGCGGCCAGTAGCCCCAGCGGGCCGAACGTCCGGCCGGCGCTCTGGAGCCCGGTCCCCAGCAGCTCGGCTGCGCCCGTCGCCTCGAGCGTCGCGGCGAGGCCGATGGCTCCGCCGATCATCACGAGCACCGACCAATCGACGGCACGGCGGGCCTGCCCCGCGGTCAGGCATCCGGCGCCGAGCATCGCGATCCCGCCCCCCAGGGCCGCGGCCGGCAGCGGCACGAGGCCCGTCGCCGCCGACAGGATGACGCCGGCCAGGATCGCCAGGGCCCCGCCCTTCTTCTCGCGGCGAAGCGACTCCGATCCCTCCACCGCCGTGACGAGGTAGAAATCGGGAGCGTCGCGGAAGGCGCGCGTGAAGCCGGGCCCCGCTTCCAGCAGGAGCGTGTCGCCCGCCTTCAGGGCCACGCCGTCGAGGGGCTCCTCCAGCTCGCCGCCGTGCCGGTGGATGGCGACGACCGACGCGCTGTAGCGAGGCCGGAAATCGGCCTCTCCGACCGTGGCGCCCACGAGGGGGGAGCCCGGCGCCACGACGGCCTCGTGCAGCTGACGGTGCTCGGCGCCGGAGCCGGGCGGGGAGTAGGTGGTCAGACGGAGCCCCCTCCGGCGCCTGAGCTGGATGATCTGCTCCCGCACTCCGGCGAACGCCAGCCGGTCGCCGGCGGCGAGCCGGACGTCGGGATCGACGGGGGGGAAGCTCACCACTTCGTCCCGCTCCACCCGGAGCAGGTACAGGCCCGTCACGTCGGTAAGGCCGGAGGCGGCCACCGGCAGGCCGATCAGGGGCGACCCTCGGGTGATCGTCATCTCGGTGATGTAGCGCCGCGGCTCGCGCGCCGGCGCGTCCACTTCCGCCTCCCCCGGCAGGAGCCGCGGGGCCACGAGGGTCAGGTAGAAAATGGCGATCACCAGGAGCGGCACGCCCACCATCGCGAGCTCGAAGAAGCCCAGCCCCTCTATCCCGTGCGCTCGGAGCAACCCGTCCATCACCACGTTGGTCGAGGTGCCGATCAGCGTGCACATGCCGCCCAGGATGGAGGCGTAGGAGAGCGGGATGAGCAGCTTGGTGGCGGGGACGCGGTGCCGGCGGCTCCAGTTCAGCAGCGTCGGGATGCCCATCGCCACCAGCGCGGTGTTGGAGAGGAAGGCCGATCCGACCGCCGTGGTCGAGGTGAGGCGGAAGAGCACCTGACGGAGTCCGCCTCCGCTCCCCAGGATGCGCGGCGCGAGGTCCTGGAGGACGCCCGTCGTCCGGAGGCCCGCCGCGACGACGAGGAGCCCGCCGATCGTGAGCAGCGCCGGGTTCGAGAAGCCGGAGAGCGCGGTCTCGACGTCGACGACGCGTGCCACCACGAGGAGGAAGAGGGCGACGAGGACGAGAAAGTCGAGGCTCGCCCACTCCCGTGCGGCCGCCACGAGGGTGAGCAGCAGGACGGCGAGGGCCGCGGCGGCGTCGAAGGTCACGCCGCCGCCGTCCGGCCGGGTCCGGAACGGGCACGAGCTCCGATGCTATCCTCCATCGTGGGGATCGGTTACGGTGTGGGCCCGTAATCTAGGGCCTCGAGGGGTCGTCGCGGCACCGTGGACGTGAGAGGAGGCGAGGTGGGAGTCGATCGGCGGAGCGTTGGGACGAGCGGCCG
>CAZEUW010000067.1:0-10596 GCA_964515425.1 uncultured Gemmatimonadota bacterium
CTTCCCCGCGAAACACGACTTCTCGTTCCGGCACCTCACGACGGTCGGCGAGCCGATCCAGCCCGAGGCCTGGGCCTGGTACTGGAAGCACATCGGCCGCGAGACCGCGGTGGTCGTCGACACCTGGTGGCAGACCGAGACGGGCGGCCACCTCATCTCCAACCTCCCGGCGCTCCAGCCCATGAAGCCGGGGAGCGCGGGGAAGGCGCTGCCGGGGATCGAGGCGAAGATCGTCGACGACGACGGCGAGGAGCTCCCGGCCGGCGCGGGCCAAGCGGGCAACCTGCTGATCACCCGCCCATGGCCCGGGATGCTGCAGACGCTGTACGGCGACGACGAGCGCTTCATCGAGGAGTACTGGCGGGCCTTCTCCGACACCGACAGCGACGACTGGCACGACTGGCGCTACCGGACCGGCGACGGCGCCTTCCTGGCGGCCGACGGCTACTTCCGGATCCTCGGCCGGCTGGACGACGTCATGAACGTGGCCGGCCACCGGCTCGGCACCATGGAGCTGGAGAGCGCCGTCGTCGAGGTGGACGAGGTGGCCGAAGCGGCCGTCGCGCCGCGCCGGGATCCCGAGCGCGGACAGGTGCCGGTCGTCTACGCCATCCTGCGGGAGGGCGTCCGCGCGAGGGGCGTCGGGGAGAAGATCGTCGCCGCGGTCGAAGAGGAGATCGGCAAGTTCGCCCGCCCCGCCGAGGTCGTGATCGTCGAGGACCTCCCCAAGACCCGCTCGGGCAAGATCATGCGACGCATCCTGGAGAACATCGCCAACGACGAGCCGCTGGGGGACACCACCACGCTGCGGGACCCGGAGGTGCCCGAGCGGATCCGGGAGCAGGTGTACGGGAACGGCTGAGCGGCGGCCTTGCCGAGGGCGGCAGGGTCGCGAGGTCAGTCCACCGCGAAGGGCGCGCTCTCGAGACGGCGCACGAACTCTCCAGCCGGAGCCGGCCGTCCGAAGAGGAAGCCCTGGCCCAGCTCGCAGCCCGATTCTCGCAGCGCCGTCAGGTTGGCCGGGTGCTCCACGCCCTCGGCGATCACCGCCAGCTCGAGCGTCTCGCCCAGCGTGAGGACGGTTCGCACGATGGCGTCGTCCCTGTAGTCGCTCCCCAGGCCCTGCACGAAGCTACGGTCGATCTTCAGGGCGTCCACGTCCAGCCTCTTCAGGTAGTGCAGCGACGAGTAACCGGTGCCGAAGTCGTCGACCGCCAGCCCGATTCCCAGGCGGCGGAGCTCCCCCGCCCACTCCGAGCCGCTCATGATCAGCCGCTCGGTGACCTCGAACCAGAGCTGTGAGGCATCGAGACCGGAATCCGCCAGCGCGCGCTCGACCGTGGCGGCGAGCTCCGGATCCTCGCACTGGGGCGCCGAGAGGTTGACCGAGAGGCGGAAGTCGTCGCCCACGCGACCCTCCCGGATCCAGTCCGCGACCGTCTCGCACGACTTCCGGAGCAGCTGCCGCCCCACCGGCACGATGAGCCCCGACTCCTCGGCCGTGGGGATGAAGTCCGACGGCGCGAGCAGGCCTCGGCGGGGGTGCTCCCAACGGGCCAGCGCCTCGGCGCCCAGGACGTGCCCGTCCGCCAGGCGGACGATGGACTGGAATTCCACCCGGAACTGATCGTGCTCGATCGCGTCCCGGAGCTCCTGCTCCCGGCGGAGCCGCTCCCCGCCCGCCACGTCCTCCTCTGGCTGCAGCACGTGTACGTCGACGCCCGACGTCCCCTTGCCGCGATACCTCGCGGCGTCGGCCCGGCGGACGAGCTCGTCCCCGCCCCCGACCTCGAGCCACTCGTCGCGTCCGGGACGGCCCGTCGCCACCCCCAGGCTCGCCTCGATCCGGACCGGCTCTCCCTCCAACCGGACCGGCTCCTCCAGGCTGCCGAGGAATCGTCGGGCCGCGTCCCGTGCGACCTCGTCGTCGCGGACGTCCTCGACGATGACCACGAACTCGTCCCCGCCGAAGCGGGCCACGGTGTCCTCGTCCCGGAAGCTCGATTCCAGCCGCCTCGCCACCGTGGCCAGCGCCTCGTCTCCGGCCGCGTGGCCGAGGCTGTCGTTGATCCGCTTGAAGCGATCGAGGTCGACGAAGAAGACGGCGATCGTCGACCCTTCCCGCTTCGCCCGGGCCAGCGCCAGCTTCAGCCGATCCCAGAACAGCGTCCGATTGGGCAGGCCCGTGAGGCCGTCGCGCAGCGCCTGTTCCTCGAGCTGGCGCTCGATGCGCTTGCGCTCGCTGATGTCGACGAGCACCCCGCGCAGCAGATCCTGCTCGCCCGCCTCGTCGACGACGGTGACGATGTCGTTGACCCACACGGGATGGCCGTCGGCGTGCATGAAGCGGTATTCGAACTCGTGGTCCCGACCCTGTTCCGTCTGGGCCATGCAGAAGCGGACGGCGTCCTCGCGGTCGTCGGGATGGATGTGCTGGGGCCAGAAGCCTTTCTCGTACCAGGCTTCACGGGGATAGCCGAAGACTCGCTCGACCTGCGGCGCCACGTAGGTGAAAGTCCAGTCGGCGATCCGCAGCTCCCACGGCACCACGTTCACCGCCTCGTCGAGCTGACGGTAGTCCATGGACGAGCGCTCCTCGGAATTCTCCAAGCTTTCCCCCGCAGTCTGGCGGGAGCCGACGACCGGTGCCGGTCGGCGCCCGGATGGACGGATCGCGAACCCCGGCGATGCTCCGGCCGCCCGCGGCGGACTCAGCGTCCGTCGGCCATCGCCCGTCCCACCGAGTCCACCCGGGCGGACGTCAACCGCGCCACGTAGTCCGCGTAGGGCTCGGGGAAGACGGCCACGTGGTAGTGGGGAGGCCAGCGCTCGCGGACCGCCTCGACCAGCCCATTCCCCTCGAGGCGGAGCAGCACCCCCTCCAGCCAGCGCCGGCAGGCGCGGTTCGAGCTGCGGCGCAGGTCGACCGCCATGCCGGTCGGATGGACCGATCGCGGGTGCGCGTTCCTGGGCTGCCGCGACCGGGGCCGGGTGAGGCTCGTCACCACGAGCTGCTCGCCGCAGGCGCTCCGGTACTGCCGACCCAGCCGCTCGAGGAAGAGCCGAACCTCCGGCCGCGCGTACGGCAACCACCCGGGATGCTTGAGCCGGAAGTTCGCGTCGCCCCGCACCCGGACCAGGTGGCCCGCGTCGACGAAGCGGCGGACGTGCGCGCCGTCGCGGAGGAATGTGAAATCGTGATGCTCGGCGGCGAGGTTCTGGCGCTCGACCGTGCCCGGCGAGCCGCGGAGGCTCTGCGCTCCAGCCGGTGCGGCCGTGAGGAGGCACACCGCGGCGGCCGACACCAGGGAGGAGGCCCGCACGAGCGCCGCCAGCCCGCCGTGACGCGAGGCCCTCACCCGCAGCCGGGAGCGTGGGGGACGTCGCCCTCGGGCGTCGGGCAGGGATAGAGGCCCGACACCCACTCTCCGTAGCCGTTGTAGGGCAGCGTCGGGACCTCTTCGCCGGTGGCGACGACCTCCTCGGTGGCCTGGGACCAGCGCGGGTGGTCGACCGTCGGATCCACGTTCGAGAGCCATCCGTATTCGTCGGGCTGGAGGTCGTTCCAGAAGGACGGCGGCCGCTCGCGCGTCAGCTCGATCCTCCGGATCGACTTGATGCTCTTGAAACCGTACTTCCACGGCACGGCCAGCCGTATCGGGGCGCCGTTCTGCTTCTGAAGGGGATGGCCGTACATCCCGGTGGCCAGGAAGGCCACCTCGTTCATGGCCTCGTCCAGCCGCAGCGCCTCGTAGTAGGGCCATTCGTACCAGGTCTGCTCCCGCTGGCCGGGCGCCTGATCGGGCCGGTCGAAGCTCACCATCCGCACGTAGCGGGCTTCTCCGGTCGGACGCACCCGCTCGAGGAGCTTCGAGAAGGGAAAGCCGATCCAGGGGACGACCACCGACCAGGCCTCCACGCACCGCAGTCGGTAGATCCGCTCCTCCAGGCCGAGCTCACGCTCCAGATCGACCAGATCGAAGGTCCCCGGCGACTCGACCAGACCTTCGATTTCGATCTGCCAGGGCCGGGCCTCGAAAGCGTCCGTGCGCTCCCACACGGCCTGTTTGTCCGTGCCGAACTCGTAGAAGTTGTTGTAGGTGGCCACGACCTCCTCGTCGGTGACCGAGCCGTGGCGGTCCCCCGCCGTATACCGTGCGATCCGGCGAGCCTCCGGATAGAGGTCGGCGGTGGGAGTCTCCGGCACGTTGTCGAGAGGGCCCGACTGCGCGACGCGGCCGGCGTCGGCCGAGGCGCTGTCGGCGCCGGCCCCGCGCCCGTCCTGCGGGTCGCAGGCGGCCAGCGCCCCGGGCCCCAGCGCCGCGGCGCCGAGGGTGGCGAGCCCCGATTTCCTGAGGAACTCTCGCCGGTCCAGGTAGACCCGCTCCGGCGTGATGGCCGACCTCGGCAGGTTCCACGGCCGGGATCGGTCGTCGTCGGTCATCTCGAACCTCCTTGCGCTGCCGTGATGCGCGCGGCGGGAGCCGCCCGTCCGACGCGGACACTCGCCCAATATGGGGGGTCGGTGGGCCCGTCGGCTACTGCGGAACGCCGTCGGCGTACGTCACCGGACGTCGAGCGGCCGCGCGCTACGGCAGGAAGGTGTAGCTGTACTTGACGACGACGCGGCGGTCCGAGCGTCCGAAAGGCCGCAGCTCCTCCTCCACGAGCCCGAGGTCCCGCACCTCGTTCCAGACCAGGTAGAGGTCGCGCCCCTCCGAGAAGTGGTAGCGGAGGCGCACGTTGCCGCTCGTACGCTCGTCGGCCCGGTTGAACTGCAGGAAGGCGTCGGCCGAGAGGTGCGTGTCGAGCGCCCCGCGCAGGCGCAGCCTCGCGACGTCGGCCTCGAAGCGCTGGCCGCGGGACGGGAACCAGAGCCGATGGAAGTCGTACTCGGCTCCCACCGTGAGGTGCTCGGAAACCACCCAGCTCGGACCCACCTGCAGGTTCGCGCGCCAGCCGTCCATGAACCGGCCGGCCCACAGCTCGGCGAACGCGGTGAGGTCCGAGGACCGGCCGAGGGTGAAGTAGGCGAAGAGGTTCGGCCCGAAGTAGCTGCCGGCGGGCACGACCGCGTCGTCGTCGAGGACCAGCTCCTCGTCCAGGTCCTCGTAGACCCAGTTGAGCGCCACGTTGAGGAAGCTGCCGCCGCGGAACGCGGTGCTGAAGCGCTGCCGGAGGAGTCCCGACTCCAGGGTCCCGTCCCGGTTTCGCAGGAAGGCCCGGCCGGTCAGGTACGCGCGGTGCCGGCTCACCCCGGAGCCCGCGCCCGGGCGCCATCCGTACGTCGTCCGTGCCTTGACCGAGGTGAAGTCGTCCCGCGCCTCGAAGCCGAGGGCCGGCTCGTAGGCGGGGCCGGATCGGGCGACGTCCAGGTGATAGCCCAGGCCGTCCACCGCGGACCGCTCCCAGTAGATCCGGAAGAGCGAGCGGTCCGCGAGCGAGCCGACGTCGCCGTCGTTGGCCGTGCCCGCCCACTGCAGGGTGAGCCGCTCCTCGCCGAACGGGTTCACGTCGGCGTCGAGGCCGGCGGCGAGGTCCCATCGTCCCGTCGCGTCCCGGAGGCTGGTGACCATCCCACCCACCGCAGAGCGTTCGTTGAAGGCGGTGCGGCGAACGCGCGCCACCGCGGCGTTGCTCCAGGGCTCGTCGCCCTCGCCCGTCACCTGCATGTCCAGGACGCCGACGTCCCACTCCCCCACCCTCCCGGCGAGCCGCAGCCCACCCAGGATCGGGACCGGCCGGCCGTCGTCGAGGCCGATCCTGCGGCTGTGGAACAGACGGCCCTCGTCGCCGTGGACGAACTGGAAGACGGCCGAGCGCTCCTGGAAGAAGCGCCGCTTCTCCGGGAAGAAGAGGGCGAACCGTCCGGTGTTGACGACCTCGGCGTCCGACTCGACGGTGCTGAAGTCGGTGTTGTAGGTGAGGTCCAGCGTGAGGTTGCTGGAGAGGCCGTAGCGGACGTCGAGGCCGAGCTCGCTCGGCACCTCCGTCTCGAGCGCCCCCCGGTCGCCGTCGGCGGCGTCGAGCCGGCTGCGCACCGCCCCGGCCAGCACGTACGGGGTCACGTAGAAGGGCGTCTCCGCCGACAGGCCGTCCAGAACCACGTCGCGCGCCCGGCTGGGCTTGGCGTCGGCAGCGTCCCAGCGAGGGGGGATCGCCGGGAACAGGTGCTTCTCGTCCTTGCGCGCGATGTAGCGTCCGGCGATCAGGCCCATCAGCACCCGATCCCCGCTCGGCTCGAAGCCGATCGTGGACCAGGGGATCCGCATCTCGGCGAACCAGCCCGCTTCGGTGACCTCCACGGCCGCGTCCCAGAAGCCGTTCCAGTCGCGGTTGAACGGTCGGGCGCCGCCGCCGAACTCGGCGTCGTTGCGGATCTCCTCGTCCAGACGCACGCCGAGCGGCGTGGTCGTGAACTTGAGCGCCGTCTCGTCGTCGTTGTAGCCGTCGACGATCAGGTCGAATGCGTCGTCGCCGTCCCACCGGTCGCGGTAGAGGCTGTTGCCGCGCACGCCCCCGGGATCGCTGTCGTAGAACCGCCCCGCGGCGTACAGATAGTCGTCGTCGTAGGCGATCCGGATCTCGGTCCGCTCGGTCATGCGCCCCCGGAACTCGGGCCAGTACATCACGACCGGGAGCGGCGGGATCGCCTCCCAGGCGGCCTCGTCGCTCTGGCCGTCCAGGCGCACCGGGCCCGACAGCCGCGGCAGCCGCACCGGGAGCTCCTCCGCCGCGGAATCGCGGGACCAGCCCGCCGGCTCGGCGGGGACGGGATCGACGGCGGTGGCGACCTGGGGCGAGAGCGGGGCGGCGCCGAGGAGGAGGGAGACGACGGCCAGGGCGACAGATACGGACGAGCCCCGCCTCAGATCAGACAGATCCCGGTTCGGGGCTCCAGCACCAGGCGCAGGTTCGCGAGGCCGTCCGCCCGGCAGCGATCCACCGGCGGTGTGCAGCTCTCCGGGAGCGCGCTCGATCGGACGTCCGACCCCGGTCCGGTCGTGCCCGCCTCCCCGCTGTGGACGGCGGTGAAGAGCGAGCCTCCCAGCAGCACAGCCGCTGCGGTGGCGGTCACCAGGAGGTCGGACAGCTCGGGACGGGCGCTTCCACGCGGCCGGCTCACGATCCATGCTCCCCGTCGGAGGTGTTCGGGAGGGGCCGCCGGGGTGCGGCCTTCACGAAAAGCATAGCGCTCCGGGCGGATCGAGAGGTTGCCCCCCTGTCGGCGGTCGGTGCGCGTCCGTCGGGGAACGTGTCAGAATTGCGTCAGGAGCGGTCGTGCGGCGCCGTGCGAGCGTCAGCCCTCGAGGCGATATCCGACCTTCCGAACGGTGACGATGTGCCGGGGATCGGAGGGGTCCTCCTCGATCTTCGAGCGGAGCTCGGCGACGTGCGTGTCCACGGTCCGGCTCACGATCCCCGACGGGTAGCCCCACACCTCGCGCAGCAGCTCGTGCCGTGAGACGGCCTCCCCCCGGCGCCGCAGCAGGGCGAGGAGCAGGTCCCACTCCTTGGGGGCGAGCTGCACCTCCTGGCCGTCGCGCAGGACCCGGTGGGCCGCGATCTGCACCTCGACGTCCCCGAATCGCTCGACGTCGTCCAGCTCCCCGGGGCCCTCGCCCGAGCCGTTCCGCCGCAGCAGCGCCTCCACCCGCGCCAGCAGCTCGAGCAGCCCGAAGGGCTTGGTGACGTACTGGTCCGCGCCGAGGCGGAAGCCGCGCACCTTGTCGGTCTCCTCGCCGCGCGCCGTGAGGATGATCACCGGCATGTCCAGCCCGCGTTCGCGCATCTCCCTGAGCACGTGGTAGCCGTCCAGCTTCGGAAGCATCAGGTCGAGGATCACCAGGTCCGGCTCCCAGGCCGCGACCCGCTGCAGCCCTTCGGGCCCCTCCTCGGCGACCTCCACCGCGTAGCCCTCGATCTCGAGGTTGTTGCGCAGGCCGTAGGCGAGGTCGGCGTTGTCCTCGACGACCAGGATGCGCTCGGAGCCGCTCAAGGGAGGGCTCCCGCCGAGGAGGACCGGGCCGCGGGCCGCGCGGTCGACGCGACCTCTCCCGGACCCGCCCTCGGAGCGCGGCGCCCCGAAGCCTCCCGGTCCGGGGCCCCCTCCACCTCTTCCGGCTCCACCGGCATCTCCGCCACGAAGCGCGCGCCGCCCCCGGGAGCGTCCTCGACCCAGGTCCGGCCGCCGTGACGCCGCGCCAGCTCCCGCACCACCGAGAGGCCGATGCCGGTCCCGGCCGTCGCCTCGTCGCGCTCCTCCAGCCGCGAGAAGGCCTGCCACACCCGGGCGCGGTCCTCGGAGGCCACCCCCGGCCCCTCGTCGTCGACCCACACCCGGTAGACGCCGTTCTCCCGCTCGAGCCCGAGGATGACGGTCTGCCCTTCCGGACCGTACTTGACGGCGTTGTCGAGGAAGTTGAGGACGATCTGCCGGACCGCGCCGGGATCGACCCGCGCCGTCACCTCCTCCGTCAGCTCGGTGCCGAGCTCCACTTCGCGCGCTTCGGCCAGCGGCCGGAAGGCGTCCAGGATCTCCCGGAGCAGCTCGCCCAGCCGCGTAGGGCGCGGGTTGAGACGCATCGCCCCGCGCTCGGTCCGGCTGAACAGGAGGATGTTCTCCACCAGCGTCGTGAGCCGCCGGGCCTCCTGGTCCACGATCTGGAGGGCCCGCCGCTCCTCCTCCTCGGAGCGCACGCGGCCGAGCGTCAGCGTCTCGGCGAACATGCGGATCTGGGCGAGCGGCGTGCGCAGCTCGTGCGACACGTTCGAGACGAACTCCGTCCGCAGCCGCGCCAGCTCGGACTCCCGCCTCAGGACCACGATGGCGGCCGCCACGAGCAGTCCCGTGACCCCGAGCAGCCCCAGCAGCCAGGGAAGCCGGGAGCCCGGCAGGCCCCCGATGAGAAGCTCGCCCGCGATCCCGGGGCGGAGCGCCACCACGATCGGAAGCGCGCCGAACTGGACCGAGGTCTCCTGACGGGCGGCGAAGTCCGGCGGGTAGCCCGGATCGGTGGCGTAGATCGCGTCGCCCGCGGGCCCGAGCACCTCGATGCTCATCACGTCGCGGTTCGGCTTACCTCCTGTGAGAGATGGAGGTAGCAGCGGATAGTCGAAGGCATACTGGAAGGTCTCGGGCAGGCGGTCGGGATCGACCTCGAAGCCGAGCGCGCGCCTCGACGTCGAGTCCGGCGCATAGGCCAGCGTGTAGAACCAGATCCGGCTCTCGCCATCGTGCTCGGCCGCGATCGTGGCGTGCGACCAACGGCCGTCGTAAACGCTGCCCGCGTGGGCGGCGACCGTGTCGGCCAGCCAGCGAGCGACGGCCTGCGGCGGAGGCTCCCGCTCGTCGCAGATCTCCAGGGCTCCGGTGGCGAGGTCCACGCCGAAGCTGTAGCGGAGGAAGGGCGGCGGCGCGCTCCAGGAGGCCCCGGCCGCGGCCTCGTCGTCCCCCTCTTCCCCCGCCTCCAGACCGTCGGCCCTCCCCCAGTCCCAGCTGTCCACCACGTACCAGAGGCCCTTCGAGATCACCAGGTGATCGAGCTTGCTCTGGGCCCGGTCGGCGAACTGCCACGCCACGAACGCGGCGTGGTCCTCGAGGGCCGCCGTGGCGGCCGCCCGATGGGACCGCGCGGCGCTCCACGCCTCCCAGGCGAGCACGGCGGACGCCGCGAGCGTGAGCAGGAGGAGTCCCCCGACGAACCGCCAGCGAGGCGAGCCCGGCACGGGGGAGCGGCGAAACCAGGACATGCGAGGGTCTCCGGGGGATGGGGAATCGTGACGCCACAATCTAGCCGCGATCGCTGCGGCACGAAATCTAGCCTGTGGGCCGCCTCCCCGGGTCGGGGATCGGTGGGGCTCGTGTCAGGATCCTGTCAGGGCGGCGGCGCGGGAGACGGTGGTCCGGCGAGGGGCCCGGACCCACGCCCGTGGTGGCGAGATCGCGCGGAAACCGGCATTTTCGACGTATGCCGTGCGCCCGCGAGCAGGCCCCCGACAGCTTCGACCTCCCTCCCGCCCGCGGCGAGGAGATGCTCGAGGCCGTGCGCCGGTCGGTCATCGGCGCCGACGAGGCCGTCCACGGACCGTGGGGGGCGAGGCGCGTCACCTACGCCGACTACACGGCCTCTGGGCGGGCCCTCGACTTCCTGGAGGACTTCGTCCGACGGGAGGTGCTGCCGCTCTACGCGAACACGCACTCCGAGAGCTCGGGCACGGGGCTCCAGACGACGCGCTTCCGGGAGGAGGCGCGCTCGCTGATCCGCGAGGCCGTGGGGGGACGGCGCGACGAGCACGCCGTGATCTTCTGCGGCAACGGGGCCACCGCGGCCGTGGACCTGCTGGTACGGGTCCTGGACCTTCGGATCCCGGGCGACCTCGACCGGGCCTACGGGCTCTCGGATCGGATCCCGGCCGGGGAGCGGCCGGTGGTCTTCATCGGTCCCTACGAGCACCACTCCAACGACCTCCCGTGGCGGGAGTCCGTGGCCGACGTCGTGACGATCGCCGAGGAGGTCGGCGGCGGCGTCGACCTCGCGCACCTGGAGCGCGAGCTGGTCGCCCACGCCGATCGGCCGCTCGCTGTCGGCAGCT
>CAZEUW010000068.1:0-10550 GCA_964515425.1 uncultured Gemmatimonadota bacterium
GAACGAGATGACGCTGACGCGACGCGAGATGCTCAAGCTGACCGCCGGCGCCGGGGCCTTCCTGGCCCTGGGCGGCCGACCGGGCAGGGCCCGGGGCAGCCGGCTCCAGGAGTCGGAGCTCATCCGGCACGCCATTCCCTCCAGCGGGGAGGAGGTCCCCGCCATCGGCATCGGGATGCGAAACTACCGGACCGAGTGGGCCGAGAACGGGCTGGAGCAGTACCGGCGCACCATCGAGGTCTTCCACGAGCTGGGCGGGACGGTGCTCGACACGGCCCCCTCCTACGGCGACTCCGAGACCGTCCTGGGCGGGATCCTCGAGGAGCTCGGGATCCGCGACGACCTGTTCATCGCCACCAAGGTGGACCGGGAGGGCCGGCAGGCCGGGATCGACCGGATGGAGGCCTCGCTGGAGAAGATCGGGACCGACCACGTCGACCTGATGCAGGTCCACAACCTCCGCGACACCGCCACCCAGCTCGAGACGATGCGGTCCTGGAAGGAGGAGGGCAGGATCCGCTACGTGGGCGTGACGACGTCCAGCGACCGCCAGTACGAGGAGCTCGAGCGGATCATGCGGGAGGAGGAGCTGGATTTCGTGCAGGTCGACTACTCGCTCGGCAACCGGACCGCCGCGGAGCGGATCCTGCCCCTGGCGCGCGACCGGGGCGTGGCGACGCTGATCAACCTGCCCTTCGGCCGCGGACGGCTCTTCGAGGCGGTGGGCGACCGGCCGCTGCCCGACTGGGCGGGGGAGATCGACGTCGAGACCTGGGCGCAGCTCTTCCTCAAGTACGTGATCTCGCACCCGGCCGTGACGGTGGCCATCCCGGGCACGACCGAGCCGGGCCACGCCCGCGACAACGTGGGCGCGATGCGGGGCCGGCTGCCCGACGCCGCCATGCGAGCGCGCATGGAGGAGCTCTACGACGCGCTGTAGCCGGGTAGCTGGGTAGCTGGGTAGCCGGGGCCGGGCCGCCGGGCGCGTCCGCGCGGATCAGCCGTTCAGCACCTGCATGTGCTCCTCGGGGTAGCGGGAGCCGGCGGCCGCGTCCATCGGGAAGGCCTCCTCGAGGCGCGCCAGCTCGTCCGGGGTCAGCTCCACCTCGAGCGCGGCCACGTTCTCTTCCAGGTGGGAGCGCCGGGTGGTGCCGGGGATGGGAACGACGCCCTCCTGCGCCATCACCCAGGCGAGGGCGAGCTGGGCCGGCGTGCAGCCCTTCTCGTCGGCCAGCGCCTCCACGCGGTCGACGAGCTCGAGGTTCTTCTCGAAGTTCTCTCCCTGGAAGCGGGGGGAGAAGCGGCGCCAATCGTCCTCCGGGAGGTCCTCGAAGCGCTGGAAGCGGCCGGTCAGGAAGCCTCGCCCCAGCGGGCTGTAAGCCACGAAGCCGATCCCGAGCTCCCGCACGGTGGGGAGGATCTCGGCCTCCGGATCGCGGGACCAGAGGGAGTACTCGGTCTGGAGGGCCGCGATCGGGCGCTCGGCGTGGGCGCGGCGGATCGTCTCCGGCGCGGCCTCCGAGAGCCCCAGCCAGCGGACCTTGCCCTCCTCGACCAGCCGACCCATCGCGCCGACGGTCTCCTCGATCGGCACGTCGGGATCGACCCGGTGCTGGTAGTAGAGGTCGATGTGGTCCAGTCCGAGCCGCCGGAGGCTCGCCTCGCAGGCCTCCCGCACGTACTCGGGGCTGCCGTCGATGCCGAGGAAGTCCCCGTCCTCGGAGCGGACGTTGCCGAACTTCGTGGCCAGCACGACGTCGTCCCGGCGGTCCGCGATCGCCTCGGCCACCAGCCGCTCGTTCACGAACGGGCCGTACATGTCGGCGGTGTCGAGGAAATTCACCCCGAGGTCGAGGGCCCGGCGGATGACGTCCACCGAGCGCTCGTCGTCGCGCTCCTCGGCGGAGCCGTAGAACTCGGACATCCCCATGCAGCCCAGCCCCAGGGCGGAGACCTCGGGGCCGTCCCCTCCCAGTCGCACGTGTTCCATCGGTCGGATCTCCCGTCTCTGCTCGATCGCGTCTCGTCTCCATCCCGGGAGTCCCGCAATCGCCGCTCCGCGCCTCAGCGCGGCTCCCGACGCCGGAAGGTCACGTCCTCCTCCCACACGAGCGCCTCGGCGCGGGCGTCGGCTCCGGTGTCGGGAAACGCGAAGCGCACGTCGTCCGGCGCGTCGCCCGGCTCCCAGTCGGCGAGGAAGGCGTCGCCGCCGGTCGGGAGGAGGTCGCCCTCCCTGGCGCCCCAGTTCACCCACAGCCCTCCCTCGGGCGTGGTGGAGACGTCGACCACGCCGGCGCCCGGGTGCCGGTACGTGCCGGCGTATCGCGCGACGGGGTGTGCCGTGGAGGGCGGATCGGCGCGCAGACGGTCCAGGCGGGCCCACAGCTCCCGGCGCTCGGCGGCGGCCTCGCGCGCGTCGACGGCGGCCGCCTCGATCGCGGCGCGTGCCCGGTCCTCGGCCGCCGGGTCCCCGGCCAGGAGGTCGTAGACCAGGCCGGCGACCACGTGGGGGAGGAGGTAGCCGCCGGCCCCGCTCCCGTTCACGAAGGCGGCCACGCCCACGTCCCGCTCGGGCATGAGGGAGACGTGGGCCTGGGCGCCCGGATAGCCCCCGAAGTGGTGCACGAGGCGGTCGCCCCGGTAGAGGCCGTCGAACCAGCCCAGCCCGTAGCCGTCCCGGGAGAACTCCCAGAAGGAGGCGTCGGCCTCGGCCTGCCGGGTGAGGACCTCCCGCACGACCGACGCCGGGAACACGCGGACCCCGTCCACCTCCCCCTCGCCGAGGTGGAGGCGGATCCAGCGGGCGGCGTCCCGCACGGTGGTGACCAGGCCGCCGGCGGCGTGCATGATGGCGTCGGTCTTGGGCGGGATGGCCCGGAAGCGGTGGCCGTCCCACCGGTGAGGGAGCGCGACGTCCCCGCTGGCCCAGGCCTCCGACATGTACGGCGTCGTCGACCGCATCCCCGCCGGCGCGAGGACGCGCGCCTCCAGCAGCTCCTTCCAGCTCCGCTCGAGCGCGACCCGGAAGCAGAGGTCCACGACGATGTAGCCGATGTTGCCGTAGTCGAACGAGCCGTCGCCGTCGACGATGGCCCGGGTGGCCAGGTGCTCGCGGAGCTCGGCCGGCGCCATGAAGTCGGTGTAGGCCGTCCGCGTCTCGACCGCGTCGTCGTCCCACCCGCGGGTGTGCCGCAGCTGGTCGCGGAGCGTCTGCTCTCCGGGATCGACGGCGTCATTGAGCTCGAGACCGGGGACGCACTCGGTGAGCGGGGCGTCCAGGTCGAGCACCCCCTCGTGGTCGAGCAGCGTCGTCAGCAGCCCGACGAACGACTTCGTGGAGGAGGCGATGTAGAAGCCGGTCTCCGGCGTGACCGGGAGCTCGTGCTCGACGTCGCGAAGGCCCCAGGCCCCCTCCAGCAGGAGGCCGTCGCGGCGGGCCACCGTGAGGGCGAGGCCCGGCACGGCTCCGAGCCGGTCCATCGCCCAGTGGACGAATCGGTCGACCCTGAGCCGGAGGTCGGCCGCCGCGCTCGCGCCCGCCGCGCCGGGCGCGAGGGGGCGCCACTCCGCCGCCACGAGGAAGGGCGTCAAGTCCGCCGGCCCGTCCCGGCTCCCCCACAGACGGACGAACCCGGAGCCGGGCGGTCCGCCGTAGCCGCGCCGCCACGACGCCAGGTGGCCGCGCTCGTCGGTCGCGAGCGGCTCCAGGCCCTCGGCCGGCGCCACGCTCCACTGCGTGCGCCAGCTCCCGGGGAGCCCCAGCCGCCGGCCCTCCTCGGTGGGCCAGGCACCGGTGGGGTCGAAATTGCCCGCGCCGTGGTCGACGCCGAGCAGCCGCGTCGGTCCGTCCCAGTCGACCGCGTCCAGCCCTCCCGCTTCGCCGGTGGCCGGGTCGCGCCGCCACAGGGCGGGCGGGAAGCCGGGCCAGACGACCGTTCCGCCCGCCTCCAGGAAGCGTCGGAGCGTCGAGCTCGTGCCGCCCTCCAGGAGCGCCTCCGGGAGGTGGTCGATCGCGAAGACGATCGAGCCCGGGTCGCCGCTCCGCGTGCCCTCCTCCAGCCAGCGGGCCGCCCCGTCGGCGTCGAGCTCCTCGAAGCCGCGCCGCGCCAGGAAGCCTGCCAGCCGCTCGTGGTCCATGTACCAGCGGGCGGCCACGAGCGAGGAGTCCCACACCACCGCCCGTCGCAGCGGGCGGCCCTCGCCGCTCGCCAGGGCGTACATGTCGCCGCCGTGCGTCCCGACGTACAGCACCCCGTCGGCCACCACCGGCGAGCTCCAGACGTCGTGAGGCAGGAAGGCCTCCCACCGGGTCTCGCCGGTCTCGGGATCCAGCGCCCGGATCCGTCCGGCACCCTCGGCGAAGATCACCTCGCCCCCCACCACGAGCGGCGAGGTCCACACGATGCCGCGGCTCTCCCGGCGCCAGAGCTCCTCGCCCGTCGCCGCGTCCAGGCCCTGGACGAACCGGCCGTCCGAGCTGCCGGCGAAGACTCGACCCCCGGCCACTGCCGGGGAGCCGTTGACCCAGGAGCCCTCGTGGTCGGCGTCCCACAGCCGCTCGCCGGTGGCGAGGTCGAGCGTGTAGAGGTGGCCGTCGCGGGTGCCCACGTGCACGCGGCCGTCGGCGATCGCCGGGGAGGACTGGATCGTGCGCCGGTCGTAGCCGAACTCGCCGGACCGGAGCTCCGCGCCGCGGGTGGCGTGGCGCCAGCGGAGCTCTCCCGTCGCCGCGTCGGCTGCGTACACGGCGCCGTCGGCGCTCCCCACGACGACCAGGCCCCCGGCCACCGCGGGCGTCGAGCGGATCCGGCCGCCGGTCGTCAGGCGCCAGGCGACCTCGCCGGCGCCGAGGTCGACCGCGTAGAGGGAGCCGTCCCCGGCGCCGAAGTAGAGGCGGAGGCGGCCGTCCTCCACCTCGGCCAGGGTCGGGGAGGAGGCGTAGACGTCGCCGCTCTCGTGCCCCCAGGGGAAGGGGCGGTCCGGTCCGGTCTCCACCCGCCAGAGGCTCCGGCCGCTCCGGGCGTCCACGGCGTGGAGGGTGCTCTCGAGGTCGGTGACGTAGACCACGCTCCCGTGGAAGGCCGGGCTCCCGTGCACGGCGGCGCCCGCCTGGTAGCGCCAGCGCTCCTCTCCCGTCAGCCGGTCCAGCGCGTGGAGCCAGCCGCCGGCGCTGCCGACGTAGACGGCGTCGCCGGCCACCACGGCGGTCGAGCGGATCGGGCCCGGCAGCGGCGTCCGCCAGCGTATGCCGCCGTAGCCGTCGAGCCCCTTCGTCTCGTAGACGCCCGCGTGCTCGGGTCCGCCCCGGAACATGACCGCATCCTCGCCCCCGGCGGTCGTCGCCTGGCCGTGGAGAGGGAGAGGCGCCGTCGGGAGGAGCAGGGGCGACAGCAGCAGGAGCAGGCGGGCGGCGGAGCGCGGCATGGGACGGTCCTCGGCCTCGGGGAAGCGAATCGGGATCAGCGGCTATCGCGAGACATCATAGGGCGGTAGCGATCCCCTCCGCCGCCGCGGAGCGACGGATCGCCCGTCTGCGTCGACGAATCGAGGGAATCGGCCCCGCTACGTGTCGCGCCGGACCCGGCGTGGCGTATCTTCCGGGCCCATGAACGTCCGCCTCCTCCCGCTCGACCTCGACCCGGGGTCCGCCCGGGGTCTCCGCCTCGTCATCGCGGCCTGGACCCTGGCGGCGGTCGTCCTGCTCCTCCAGGGGGCCGTGGAGCAGGCGATCGACCGTGGCACGGTCAGCCTCGAGCTCCTGCTCCGCTGGCGGCTCTACCCGGTGGTCCTGTGGGCCGCGGTCACGCCCCCGGTCCTGGCCGCCGCGCGCCGCTGGCCCCCCTGGTCGGGTCGATGGCCGCTCCACGTGGCCGTCCACGGCCTGCTCTTCTCGGCCTGGGTGCTAACGTCGAACGCCCTCCTGCGGCTCCCGGACGTGCTCGCCGAGGGGCCCGACGGCGTGGGAGCGGAGACGGTCGCGGCCGCCGTCGAGTACGCTCCGGCGTGCGCGCTCCTCTGGATCGCCCTGGTCCTGCTGGCGGTGCGGGGGGAGGCCGCGACGCCGGCGGCCGAGTCACCGGCCGACGAGGACGCGGTCCGGGAGGAGCCGCTGGCGTTGCGGGTCGGCTACCGGACCTATCTCGTGGCCCGTGAGACGGTCCGGTGGGTGGAGGCCGACGGCGACTACCTCCAGGTGCACACCGGGGAGCGGACGCTTCGCATCCGAGGCCCCCTGAAGGACTTCCAACGTGAGCTCGACGACGACCGCTTCCTGCGGATCCACCGGTCGACGGTCGTCAACGTGCGATTCGTGCGGGAGGTCCAGCCGTACTTCCACGGCGACTACGTCGCGATCCTGAAGGACGGCACGGAGCTGCGCGTCCCGCGCTCCCGCCGGGAAGCGATCCGCCGGCTGCTGGGCTGATCCTGAACCTGTCCTGGTGGGCGGCCCGCGAATAGACCTTTCGGTGGTCGTGGAGCCTGAACGGTGTGATCGTGCCTGGAGCACAGAGCTGGGGTCCGGGGATCCTGTCGGTCAGACTGAAAGGCGGGTTCTGTCCGTGGATCGGCGAGTGAGCGGGCGCTCGCCTTCCACGACGGAGCAGTCGGGGTCGCGCGGGCTACCGAACGCGACATCGGTGCTCGCCGCCCTCCTCCTCGCCGCCCTCACCGCCTGCGGCGACGCTCCCGAGCCGTGGACCTCGCCCATCCCCTTCGACACGGCCCGTGCCCGGGTCCTCGCCGGCGGGGACACGATCCCTCTCCTCGTCGAGGTCGCCGAGACCGACGAACAGCGCCGCTACGGCCTCAGCCGCCGCCCTGCGCTCGACTCGGCCTCGGGGATGATCTTCCTGTACGATTCGGTCCGCCCCGACTCCACCGGCTTCTGGATGTGGCGCACACGGATCCCGCTCGACATCGCCTACCTCGACAGCGCCGGCCGCATCCTCGCCGTCCGCGGCATGGACGCCTGTGACGTCCCGGACCCGGACGTTTGCCGCACCTATCGGGCGGGGGTCGAGTACCGTGCGGCGCTGGAGGTGAACCGCGGCTGGTTCGCCCGCCACGGCGTGGAGGTGGGCGACACGGTTCGGCTGAACCGCGGGGGCTGAACGAACGTGTGCCGGGGTGTACCCTCCGGCGCCCATCGAGCTGTACGCGTACGGGATGTACAGGGTGTACAGCGTACAGTTCGATGGTCCGCTCGATGGCCCACCGTCCCCTCCCCAGGCCCTCTTGAACTCGCGTTCAAGAGGGCCACGAGCAGGGGCGCCGCCCCCTCCGCCGCCGGGCTCGCCTCGCGCCGCTCCCGCGTCTCCGTCGAGAGCTGGCGGAAGCGTCGCTCCTCGGATCGGAAACGCCTCAGAACGGCAGCGGCTCGCCCTCCCGCTCGGTGAGCTCCCGGTACAGCTGCCGCAGCCGCCCGGTCGCCGGGCCCTCGGTCCCACCGCCGATCGTCCGTCCGTCGATCTCCAGCGCCGGCACCAGCTCGCCCACCGTCCCCGTCGTGAAGCACTCGTCGGCCGTGTACATCTCGGCGAGGCTGATCCGCTTCTCGGCGACCGGGATTCCGTGCTCTCGGCAGAGGCCGATCACGATGCCGCGGGTGATGCCGGGGAGGCAGGAGTCGGCGTGCGGGGTCCGGACCTCGCCGTCGCGGACGAAGAAGAGGTTCGTGGAGTTGGTCTCGGAGACGTAGCCTTCCACGTCCAGCATCACGGCGTCGTCGGCCCCGGCGACGTTGGCCTCGATCTTGGCCAGGATGTTGTTGACCAGGTTGGCGTGATGGATCTTCGAGTCGACGCACTCGGGCGGGTTCCGCCGCACCGATGCCGTGACCAGACGCAGCCCGCCGGTGCCCTCGAAGCGGGGCGGCTTCCACTCGGCCAGCACGATCAGCGTCGGTCCCGAGCGGTTCACCGACGGGTCCATGTTCGAGGTGGTCTTCGTCCCGCGGGTCAGCGTGAGGCGGACGTGAGCCTCGTCCCGCATTCCGTTCGCCTCCAGCGTCCCGAACAGCGCCGCCCGCAGCTCCTCGAGCGAGGGCACCTCGTCGAACGCCATCGCGTGGGCCGAGCGCCGAAGCCTCTCCAGGTGGGGCTCCAGAGCGAACACCTTCCCGTCGTATACGCGGATCCCCTCCCACACGGCGTCGCCCCCCTGCACGACGCTGTCGAAGACGCTGACCTTGGCCTCCTCGCGCGGGACCAGCTCGCCGCCCACGTGGACGCGGATCGACTCGTTGCGGGGATCGGGCAGGGTCGGGTGGGTCTCGGTCATGGTCGCTCCGTCCCTTCTCGAGGCGATATCGCTTGCGCGGCCATGCGATCGTAGAGCTCGAGGCACTCCTCGAGCAGGCCCGACAGCCGCTCGGGCACCTCCGCCTCCTTCTCGCGGTAGGGGAGGAAGCCGGTCGAGGCGTGCACGGCGTCGTACCAGTGCTCCGCCCACACCCCGTCCTCCGGGATCGGGCCCGCCTCCCACGAGAGCATCGCCGGGTCGAAGCCGATCCCGGCGCGCTCGCAGGCCTCCGACAGGACGGCCCGGGGTCGGTTCCTCAGCTCGCGAGCGTCGATCACGATCGGATCGCGGCCCAGCTCCCAGGTCACGTGCTCGAACAGCTCGTGCTGCATGCCGTATCCGGTGTCGCGCAGCGTCGGACGCGAAATGGTCTGCACGAGGGAGGTCAGCACGTCGCGCGGGTCGCGGATCAGGAAGACGTTCGTGAGCTCCGAGAGGAACCCCCGGTCCACGCCGATCATGTGGTGCGCCATGTTCTTCACGAACAGGACCGGGCGGTTCGACTCGCCCAGGATCACCTCCCGCACCACCTTTTCGGCGGAGGAGCTCTGCGCCGCCAGCACCGCCTCCCGGCCCGGGTGGTCGACCCCGGTCGCGGCGAGGTAGTGGGCGTAGAGGGGCTCGTCGACGACCCGGGTGTCGGCCCGCTGCGCGAAGGCGTACATGAGCGCGGTCGAGACGTTGCGCGGCCCCGACCACGCACAGATGCGTCGCTGGACCCCGGCTCCCGACACGCGACCGCTCCCGGCGCTGTTGACCGTGACGACGGTCGCGTAAGCTAGCAGGAGCGCCGTCCGACCATCCACCGAGTCCCGAACCGCACCCGAAGAGGCCTCCGATGCAGATCCGGACGATCCTTCATCCGACCGATTTCTCGGAAC
This sequence comes from uncultured Gemmatimonadota bacterium, assembly GCA_964515425.1. Classification (GTDB taxonomy): domain Bacteria; phylum Gemmatimonadota; class Gemmatimonadetes; order Palauibacterales; family Palauibacteraceae; genus CAYVFM01. The sequence goes on from CAZEUW010000068.1 coordinate 9,183, forward strand.
GCTCCGAGGCGGCCCTGCCGCACGCCCTCTGGTTCGCCGAGGAGTTCGGCGCCGACCTCCACCTGCTCCACGCCGTGGTGCTCCACGCGGCCGATCCGGCCAACCCGGAGCTGCACTTCCCCGATCTGGACGCCGCCTACGAGGAGATCGAGGAGTGGGCGCGAGCGCGTATGGAGGTCGCCGTGCCGGAGGTAGAGCACCCCGAGGTCCGCGTCCGCCAGTTCCAGGAGCGCGGCATCTCGGCCGCTCCCGTGATCACAGAGCACGTCGAGGAGCACGACGTCGACCTCGTGGTGCTGGGCACGCACGGCCGGCGGGGTCTGCGGCGCATGCTGCTGGGCAGCGTGGCCGAGGAGGTCCTGCGGTCGGTCCGCTGTCCCGTGCTCACCGTGCGGGACGGCGACCGCGAGCACGGTGAGCCCCCGGGCCGAATCCTCGCGCCGATCGACTTCTCGGAAGGCTCCGGCGCGGGGCTGCGCTGGGCGGGGGAGATGGCCCGGAGGACGGGGGCCGAGCTGGTCGTGTTCCACGTGGTGAACGAGCTCGCCTATCCCGATCCCTACTTCGCCCAGGCCGCGAACTTCCGGGCGATGGCCAGGGCCGCCCGCGAGCACGTCCCAGAGGCGATGAAGCAGCGGGTGGCCGAGGTGCTGGGCGATGAAGCGGCGGCGTCGGCCAAGATCCACATGCAGGCGGGGCCGCCCGCCCCGACGATCGCCGACTTCGTCGAGGAGCACGAGGTCGGCATGGTCGTGATGGGGAGCCACGGCCGCACGGGTGTGGAGCGGGTGCTGCTGGGCAGCGTGGCCGAGGGCGTGGTGCGCCGCTCGGACGCTCCGGTGCTGGTGGTCCGGGAGTAGGTGCCGCGCGCGGGCCGTCCCGAACATGCTCGACGTCGCGCTCCGGCTTCTGGCCGGGGTCGGCCTGGTCCTGGCCAACGGCTTCTTCGTGACGACGGAGTTCGCGCTCACGCGGCTCCGGCAGTTCGACCGCGAGGAGCTCGCGAGCTCGGACCGGCTGGATCGCGCCTGGGAGATGACCGAGCGGCTCGAGATCTACCTCACCGGCTGCCAGCTCGGCATCACGACGAGCAGCATCCTGCTCGGCGTGGTGGCCGAGCCCGCCGTCACGATTCTGCTGGAGGGCGTGGTCGGCCTCACGGGGCTCGCCGCGGGCACCCGCCACGTGGTCTCCGTCACCGTGGCGGTCGTCGTCATCAACCTGATCCACAAGATCTGGGGCGAGCAGGCCCCGACCTACCTCGGCGTCGAGCGGCCGCGCGAGGTGCGGGAGAAGCGCTCGCCGGGGCTCTGGGGGGGGACCAGGGGGTTGCAGCCCCTCATCCTGCTCGGCGACGGGATCGCCCCC
>CAZEUW010000069.1:0-10545 GCA_964515425.1 uncultured Gemmatimonadota bacterium
TCGTCTCCACGTACCGGCCCGTCAGGTGGAAGGCCATGATCATGGCCGCCACGCCCGCGTAGTTGAGCAGCCGCGGGGCGAGGCCCAGGTCGTGGGCGACGGCGACGACGCCGGTGAGGAAGGCCGCGCCGCTCCCCATCGCGATCAGCGCGTCCATGTTCGGCGTGCCGGCGAGCAGGCTGCGGAAGCCGCCGACCACCGTCTCGCGGCCCCAAAGCAGGAGCACGGGCGCCGCCAGCAGGATCATCCCGAGGTCGAAGGCGAGCTCGGAGGGCCACGTCACCCCCGCGATCATCTCGGGAAGCATCCAGGCGACGATCGGGACGGTGAGCGCCCAGGCCCCGATCATCCGTCGCCGGGCCGCCTCCAGCTGCCGGCGGTCCTCCTCCAGCCGCTGGCGCTCGCGCTCCGCCCGGGATCCGCCGTCCCCGCCGCGGGACTCGAGCGCGTAGCCGGCCTCGGCCACCGCTCGCGCCAGCCTCTCCGCGGAGACGCGCCCGGCGACGTACTCGACCGCCGCCGACTCCGACGCCAGGCTGACCGAGGCGGAGACCACGCCCTCGGTGGAGGCGAGCGCCTTCTCGACCGCCTGCGCGCAGGAGGCGCAGTGCATGCCCTCCACGCGATAGCTCCCCCGCACGGTCTCGCCCGCTCCGGCCTCGGCGCCGGGTCCGGCGTCGACGGTCGACTCGCTCATGGCGGGGCCCCTCCTACCGCACGTGGCGGTACATCAGGTCGATCAGCTCGTCGTACATCGCGTCGGCCTCGTCCCCTCCGGCGCGGATGGCGGCCGTGGCGCAGTGCTCGAGGTGGTTGCGGAGCAGCTCCCGCCCCACGCCCCGCAGTGCCGCCTGGACCGAGGAGAGCTGGGTGAGCACGTCGGCGCAGTAGCGCTCCTCCTCGACCATCCGCTGCAGCCCCCGGACCTGCCCCTCGATCCGGCGCAGGCGGTTCAGGCTCGAGCGCTTCCGCTCGGGGTCGACGCCCACGGCCCGTCGGGCTTCCCCGTCCGCCCCGGCCGCCTCCGCGCCGCACGCGCAGACCGACGGCTCGGCCTCGATCCCGCCGACCCCGCTGCCGGTCACCACGCTCGCGTCCACCTCGCTCATGTCGTCCGCTCCCGATCCGGGTCTCGTCCCGTCGCCCGGATAGATACCCCCCTCCCCTATATCGTTCCACCGCCGGTCGGTGGCCCTCGGATTCCGGGCGTTCGGACCAGGTGGACGCGGATCGCCGCCGCCGGTTAGACTCCGCCCCATGTTCGAAGGAATCCGACGCCGGCTCTCGGGCCTCCTGGACGCCCTGGGCGGGGACGAGCCCGTCTCCCGCGAGGAGATGAACCGCGTCCTCGCCGGCATGCGCGAGGAGCTGATCGAGCACCGGGCGCGTCTGAAGGCGCGCGAGGAGGAGGTCGACTCCTACCAGCGGCGCTTCGACGAGCTGCGCGAGCGGGGCGACGTCGACCCGACGGCGCTGGTCGAGCTGGAGGCGACCCTCACCCAGCGGAAGGCCGAGGTCGAAGAGGAGCGGGCGGCGGTGCGCGAGCTGACCGAGCGCTTCAAGGAGGCCGTCCGGCGGCGGGACCTGCTGCTGACGACCGACCGGCGCACCCGGGCCTCCGAGACCGTGCGCGGGGCGGGGGAGGACGCCGTCCGCGACGACGAGCGGCTCGAGGAGGAGATCGAGGAGGAGGCGCTGGAGGTCGACGCCCGCCGGTCGCTCGAGCGCGAGCTGGAGGGCGGGCCGGCCGACGCCGACCCGGGCTTCGAGCGGCGGCTCGAGGAGGCGGAGGCCGACGAGCTGCTCCGGCGGCTGAAGCGGGACATGGAGAGCGGGGGCGACGCACCGGGCGAAGGGGACGAGGCGCGATGAGCTGGCTGCTGGTGGCGGCGGTGGTGGTCTATCCCCTGGCCCTGGTGGGGGTGAGCCTGTGGCGCTCGAAGTCGGTCGAGAGCCACGCCGACTTCATGGTGGCCGGCCGGGACGTGCCGGTGGCGCTTCTGGTGGGCACGCTGGTGTGCACCTGGATCGGGTCGGGCTCCCTGTTCGGCGGGGCGGGCCTCGCCTACCGCACCGGCATCGCCGAGCTCTGGTTCTCCTTCGGCGGCTGGATGGGTCTGCTCGTCGCCTTCTTCCTCGCGGGACGGGTGCGGCGGATCGCGAAGTACACCGTTCCCGACCTGCTCGAGCAGCGCTACAACGCCGCGGCCCGCGTGCTGGGGACGCTGGCGATCATCCTCGCCTACGTCACCATCGCCGCCTACCAGTTCCGCGGCGGCGGCTGGATCCTGAGCATCGTCACCGACGGGGCGATCGGGCCGAACCAGGGGATGCTCATCACGGCGGCCACGATCGTCGTCTTCACGGCGCTGGCCGGCATGGTCTCGATCGTCACCGTGGACGTCTTCAACGGCATCCTCATCATCCTCGCGATCGTCTTCGCGCTGCCGTGGCTGATCTACGCCAACGGCGGGGTCGCCGAGGTGATGGCGGGGCTGCCGTCGGGCCACACCAGCGTGCTCGGGGGCCACAACCCGCTCTGGGTGCTGGGGGTGGCGATGCCCACCTTCCTGCTCATCCTGGGCGAGAGCGGCATGTACCAGAAGTTCTTCTCCGCCCGGGACGAGGGGGCGGCGAAGAAGGCCGTGGTGGGCATGGTCGTGGGGATCATGTTCATCGAGATCACGCTCGCGCTCGTCGGCATCGTGGGACGCTCGGTCTACCCCGAGCTGATGGAGGCCGGCACGATCGTGGGCGCGGCCGGCTCGGAGACGGTGATCCTCCACGTCGCCCGCCACGGGCTGCCGCTTCTGGGCGGCGCGGTCCTGCTCGCCGCGGCCGTCGCGATCGTGCTCTCGACCGGCAACACCTTCCTGCTGGTGCCCTCCACCAACGTGGCGCGCGACATCTACGAGCGCTTCGTGAACCCGGAGGCGTCCGAGGAGCGGAAGCTCTTCGTCCAGCGGGCCTCGGTGGTGCTGTTCGGGGCGATGGGCCCGCTGCTGCTGACCCAGTTCCCCACGGTGCTGGACATGGCGCTGTACGCCTACTCGCTGGTGGGGGCGAGCCTCACGCCGGCCCTGCTGGCGGCCTTCCTCTGGAAGCGGGTGACGACCGAGGGCGGGGTGGCGTGCCTGGCCGGCGGGCTGGGGACCATCGCGGGCGTGGCCGTGCTCGACCGCCTGGGGGTGGACTTCTCGCTCACGATCGGCGGCACGCTCTTCGACTTCGCGAGCAGCGACTACATCGTGATCCCGGGCGTGATCGCCTCGATGACGCTGCTCGTCGTGGTCAGCCTGATGACCGAGCCGTCCCCGCGCGAGAAGTGGGAGCCCTTCTTCCGGAAGGCCTGACGCCCCTCTCAGATCCCACGCAGCGCCGTGTCCGGGACGGCCGTGTCGCCCGACACCGTGTCGGAGACGGCTGCCGTATCCGACGCACCGGTGTCCGCCGCCGGCCGCCCCACCGTGTCCGCGTGCGGGAGCGCCGCCCCCGCCGTGTCCGGCGCGACGCTGTCCGCCGGGAAGTCCTCCCCCGGCGGGAACCGGCCGCTCTCCAGCCCGGGGCCGGCCGTGTCCGCCGCGGCGGTGTCGGCGAAGGCACGGCGCGTGATCAACGCCGTCCGCCACCCGAAGCGCGGAGTGCGCGTCGACGGGTTGTCCCGGAGCGGCGCCGGGATCGTGGCGGCCAGCTGGGCGGCCCTCGCGGGCCCCAGGGCGGAGACCGGAACCCCCCAGTAGTGCCGGGAGGCGGCCTCGACGCCGAACACGCCGCGGCCGAGCTCGATGACGCTCAGGTAGAGCTCGAAGATCCGCCGCTTCTCGAGCTCGTCCTCCATCTTCACCGCGATGATCACCTCCCGCAGCTTCCGCCACGGGCTGCGGTCGGGAGAGAGGTAGAGGTTGCGGGCGAGCTGCATCGTCAGCGTGCTGGCGCCCCGCGGGGCCTCCTCCTCACTCCACGCCTCCCGGACCGCGGCCCGGACCTCGTGCCAGTCGACGCCCCCGTGCTGGTAGAAGGCGGCGTCCTCGGAGACGCGGATGGCCCGACGCACCGGCTCGGGGACGCGGCCGAGCGACACCGGCCGGTAACGGATCGCCAGCTCCCGGCCCTCGTCGGCGGCCTGGCGGAGCCGGAGCTCCATGTAAGCGGTGCGCTCGGGCCAGGCCTCGGCGTACTCGGAGCCGTCGGGCGCGGTCAGCCAGAGGAGGGCGGGCGCGACGACCAGCAGGACGACGGCCGCGATCGCCCAGGAGAGGGGGCGTCGCGCGTGCCGCCGGACCCGGGCCGCGAGGCGGGCCGGCGCCGACGGAGGCACGTCAGGGACTCACGATCGCCCGCAGCCCGTCCACCTGGTCCGGATGGCCGAGGACGATGAGGACGTCGCCCGGGCGCACCTGCTCGTCCGGACCGGGGTTGTAGACCAGCCGGCCCTCCTCGTGGGCCTCCCGATGGGAGATCGCGATGACGATGAGGCCGGTCTTCTGCGGGATGGCGGCCTCCTGGAGGGTGTGCTCGGCGAGCTGGGAGCCCTCGGGGATGGGCACCTCCTCCAGCCGCAGCGGCATGTCGTCGATCCCGGTCACCACGTCGAGGAAGCTCACCACCTGGGGACGGAGCAGCATCGAGGCCATCCGCGTGCCGCCGGTGATGTTGGGGCTCACGCAGTGGTCGGACCCGGCCTTGTAGAGCTTGCTCATCCCCTCCTCGTCGTCCGCGCGGGCGACGATGGTGAGGTCGGGGTTGAGGTCCCGGGCGCTGAGCACGACGAAGAGGTTGTCGGTGTCGCCGCTCAGCGCGGCGACGAGCCCCAGGGCGCGGCCGATGCCGGCCTCCTCCAGCGTCTCGTCGCGGGTGGCGTCCCGCTCGAGCACCAGGGCCTCCGGGTCGATCTCCTGCACCCGCTCCGCCCGCTCGTGGGCGTGCTCCACCACCACGTAGGGGGTGGAGGTGGCGGTCATCTCCCGGATGACCTGCCGGCCGGTCCGGCCGGCTCCGCAGACGACGACGTGGCCTTCCAGCTCGCTGATCTTCTTCATGAGGGTGCGCTCCCGGAATGCCTGTGCGAGGTCCATCTCGACGATGGCCGACGTGATGAGGGCGAACCAGAGGCCCATGGCGGTGACGCCGCCGACGAGGAGGAAGGAGGTGAAGGCCCTTCCGGCGTCGGAGAGGGCCCGGACCTCCTGATAGCCGACGGCCGAGATCGTGATGATCGTCATGTAGAGGGCGTCCGAGAGCGGCCAGCCGCCGAACGCCCCGTACCCGACCGTGCCGACGACCAGGAGGACGGCGACGAAGCCGAGGACGAAGAGGAATCGCTTGAGGAAGACGCCCCTGGTCACGCCCGTGCCCCCGAATCGGTCGTCCGGCCCGTAGCGGCGCGGGTTTTCGCGGTTTCCACTCCCTTGACGCCCCCGGAGGAGGATCGTACACTGCATCCGACCATCAGGCCGTGCATCGCCTGGCCTTTCCCAACCTCAGCACAAGGAGTGGACGTGAACAAGACCGAGCTCACCGAGTCCCTCGCCCGCCACACGGATTTCACCAAGGCCGATGCGCAGCGCGCGATCGACGCCCTCTTCGACACCGACGACGGCATCATCGCGACCACGCTCGACCACGGGGCGAAGGTCCAGATCACCGGCTTCGGCACGTTCGAGACCCGCAGGCGCAAGGCTCGGATGGGTCGGAATCCCCAGACCGGCGAAGAGATCCGGATCCCCGCCAGCACCGCCGTGAGCTTCCGGGCCGGCAAGGGCCTCAAGGACGCGGTCAACTAGCAACGGACGCTTCGAGCCCGCGCCACGCTCCGCCGGTCCTCGGCGGGCGCGGGTCGGCCGACGACGGCGCGCGGGATCGGCCCTCCGGCGGTAGACGAGGAGGGTCGGTCCCGTCGTCCTTCGGCTCCCTCCCTCGCGTCACGCACTATCCTTGTCGCGGCGCGCCACCACCTCGCGGCCCTTGATCCGCACCCCCGTCAGCCGATCCATGACCTCGCGCGCCGACTCCGCCGCCACGTCCACCAGCGCGTAGCTCTCCCGTACGTCGATCCGGCCGATCTGGTCGCCGGTCAGGCCCGTCTCGCCCGTGATCGCGCCGACCAGGTCCCCGGGCCCGACCCCGTCGCGCTTCCCCGCGTTCACGTAGAGACGGGTCCACGCGCCCTCGGCGGCCTCCCGGCGCCGGGGCGGGCGCTGCCCCCGCGCCTCCGAGACCGCCGAGGCGGGACGCTCCTCGGGGGGCGCCTCCGCGGCGTCGGCCCGCGACGGCTCGCCGCGCTCCCGGAGGAGGCCCGAGAGAGCGCGCGCGACGGGCACCGCTCCGTGGTCCCGCAGCAGCGGCTCGAGCACCAGCGCCTCGGCCGCGTCCGCCCCCTCCTCGAGCCGCCGCCGCACCCGCTCGCGGACGGCCGCGAGGACGTCCCGGGCCTCGACGTCGGCCCCGGCGGAGAGCGGCCGGGTCGGCCATCCGGCGCGCCGCGCCGTCAGCAGGAGCTGCCGCTCCTCCCGGTCGTCCACCACGGCCCCGCGCAGCTCGGCGCGGGCCAGCCAGCGTAGCTCCGCGAGCGAGGCCGGGAGGCCGAAGAGCACCCCGACGCCCTCGGGCGGGGGCTCGTCCTCACCCCACGCCACGACCACGCCGGGCTCGTCGCCCTCGTGTGTGAGGTCGAAGCCCATCGAGGCGATGGCGGCGGCCACGCGGTGGGCCGTGTCCCCGTCCGGGCAGCGCACGACGGCCTGGGGCCTCTCGGCCCTCGAGGCGGCCGCCCGCAGCAGCTCGGCGAGCCGCTCGTAGCGCTCCTCCTCGTCGGCCCCGGAGGTCCACACCAGGGTCGCCTCGCCGCCTTCCGGCGCTGCCGGCCCGGCCGTGCCCAGCAGCTCCGGCGGCCACTTGCGGGCGCGTCCGAATCGATGGGTGAGCAGGGCGTCGAAACGCTCCCCGCGCTCCACGTCCACCACCATCTTTTGGGTCTCCGCCGGCAGCGTGTCGAGGATCGCCTCCGCGGCGTCCCACTGGCCCGTGGCGTCGAGAGCGCTCACGCCGTCCACGGCCACCAGCCGCAGGCCGCCGAGGCTCAGCCGTCCGGCCCGAACTCGCGGCAGCAGCTCGGACGGACGGCCTGCCACGAGCTGGGCGAAGGGGCGCTCCTCCTCGCTCGAGGCACGCCACGGCGACCAGGCGAGGGCGGCGAGCCCCACCGGCGAGCCCAGCAGGTGGAGGGCTCGTGCGACGCGCGCCGCCCGCTCGGGGGTGGGGCAGAGCACCAGCGCCTGGACCTCCGCCGAATCGGGGTCGCAGACCGAGGAGGCCCCCAGCGCGTAGAGCAGCTCCACGCCCGAGCCCTCGCCCGCGAGCACCGCCAGGTCGCGGCCCCTCCGGGCGAGGTCCGAGAGGTCGGCCACGGCCTCGGGGAGCCGCGTGAATCCCAGGCGCTCGGCGGCCCCGGCGAGCTCGTCGTCGGAGACCTCGAGGGGCTCCGCCTCGGGCGGGGTTGCGTCGCCGGCCGTGTCGTCGTCTGCGTGCATGGGTCGTCCCGGGAAGTGTTGACGGTCCGGAGCCGTCGTCTCTAACCTCTCTGCGGTCGGGCCGGGCGGGTCCGCCGGAAATCGAACTCGAGCACGTCCCCCCACCGCGACAGGGCGCAACGACCATGCAGGCGATCTCCCCCGGCACCTCGACCGCGATCGCCGCGCTGCAGGCCGACGGTCCGTCGGGCGTGGTCCGGGTGCTGGGCGAGATCTCCGGGGTCATCTGGGGACCCTGGCTCCTGATCCCCCTGCTCCTGCTGACGGGCCTATATCTAACCGTCCTGTTGAAGGGGCTGCAATTCCGACGCCTCGGCCACTCGCTGTGGCTCGCGCTGGTCGAGCGGGAGGAGGAGGGCGCGGACGGCGACATCAGCCACTTCCAGGCGCTGATGACCGCGCTGGCCGCCACCGTCGGGACGGGGAACATCGTGGGCGTGGCGACGGCGATCTCGGCCGGAGGTCCGGGCGCGCTCTTCTGGATGTGGATCACGGGCCTGGTGGGGATGGCCACGAAGTATTCGGAGGCGGTGCTCGGCGTCCACTTCCGGGAGACCGACACCCGGGGCGAGAAGTCGGGCGGCCCCGCCTACTACCTGACCCACGGCATCCGGTGGGGGGGGCTCGGCAAGGTCCTCGGCGTCGCCTTCGCGCTCTTCACCTCGATCGCGGCCTTCGGGATCGGCAACGGGGTGCAGTCGCAGGCGGTCGCCGACGCCGTCCAGCAGTCCTTCGGCGTCACGCCCTGGATCACGGGCCTGGTCGTGGCCGGGCTCGCCGCGCTGGTGATCCTCGGCGGCATCAAGTCCATCGGCCGCTTCACCGGCGTCTTCGTGCCGATCATGATCGTGCTCTACATGGTCGGCGCCAGCGTGATCATCGTGCTCAACTGGGAAGGCGTGCCCCGGGCGTTCGGGCTGGTCTTCGAGGGTGCCTTCCGACCGATCTCGGTCGGAGGCGGCGCGCTCGGCTTCGGGGTGGCCCAGGCGATCCGGTTCGGGGTGGCGCGGGGGATCTTCTCCAACGAGTCCGGGCTGGGCACCGGGGGCATCGCGGCCGCCGCCGCCCAGACGACCGAGCCGGTGCGCCAGGCGATGGTCTCGATGACCCAGACCTTCATCGACACGATCGTGGTCTGCACCTTCACCGGCATCGCGATCATCAGCACCGGGGCCTGGACGCAGCCGGGGCTGGACGGCGCGAACCTCACCCAGGCCGCCTTCCGCACCGGGCTGCCTACCGAGTACGGCGGCTGGATCGTGGCGGGCAGCCTCGCCGTGTTCGCCTTCAGCACCATGCTCGGCTGGGCGTACTACGGCGAGAAGAACCTCTCCTACCTGTTCGGCGACAGGGTCGTCGTCCCCTACCGGCTGGTCTTCGTGGCCGTGATCGCGATCGCGGCCAGCGTGCAGCTCGACGTGGTGTGGCTGCTGTCGGACGTCATGAACGGGCTGATGGCCCTGCCGAACCTCGTCGGCCTGCTGCTGCTGTCGGGCGTCGTGCTGCGGGAGACCCGGGCCTACTTCGAGCGGTACCCGGGAGGGAAGCTGCGGTGAGAGCCGGGCGCCCGCCCGTCGTCAGCCTTCGTAGCGGGGGTAGTGGCCGAGGTCGTAGGCCCTGATGGAGAGGATCTCGCGGGGATCGAGGCCGAGCTGCTCGAGGGTCACCGACTCGTCCGGCACCTGGCGCTCGGCGTACTCGACGTAGAAGTCGTTCGGGTCGTCCGTGTCCCGCTGGAGCAGCTTTCGGAGGCCGACGCGCTTGGCGTCCTCGACGGTGGTGGCGAGCGGGAGCTCCTCGACGTGCTCGAGCCACCGGTCGGGCATCACCAGCCGGACGGGGACGGACTCGCTCACACGTGCTCCAGCGTGTAGAGGAACCGCTTGGTGACGTCGGTGACGTCCAGCCCCACGACCCGGTCGGTCTCGGCGTGGACGTTGGTGTGCCCGTGCTTCCGGTCGACCCGGAGCACGGCCCGGCCGATCTCGCCCCGGAAGGAGAGGGAGTCCCCGGTCTCCTCCTCGACCTCCATGCGCGTGTGCTCGGCGTAGAAGCGCTTGGCGCGCTCGAGCACCTCTTCGGGCGACGTGTCGGTCATCACGAGGTAGCGCATCGGTCGGTCTGGGAGGTGGTCGGCAGCCGGGGCGGGTCGCGCGGCCGGCAAACTCGGCCGTGGCGCCCGCGCCGTCAACCGGCCGCCCCGCGCCCCGGAGGGCCCGAGTGACCGCCCCGGAGCCGGCCGGCTCCGCGCGCGTCCGCCGGGCGGGCCGGGTCGCGGTGGGGACGGGGGTGGCCGTCGTGGCGGCGACGGCGTGGCTGGCCTCCCGCCACGTGGAGCCGTTCGGCGTCTGGTGCTACCAGTTCGTCTGGCTCGGCACCCTCGCCGCCCTCGCCGGCGGGCTCGCGTGGCGGACGGGCCGACCACCGACGTCGGCCCCGGTCGCCCTGTCGCTCTTCTTCTGGTCCGCCCCGCTCTGGTACCTCTTCGAGCTGGTCAACCTCCGGCTCGCCAACTGGTACTACGTCTTCGTGCCGGCCGACCGCCCGCTCCGCTGGCTCGGCGTGTGGCTGGCCTTCACCACCGTGCTCCCCGCCCTGAACCTCACCTACCGATGGGCGATCGAGCTGGGCGGCCGGGACCGCCGCACGCGGCGCCTGTTCCGGGTGCGCTCCGGCCACCGCCGCGCCGTCGGGGCGGCCGGCGTGGCCTTCGCCGGGCTGGCGCTCTGGCGTCCCGACATCTTCTATCCGCTGGTGTGGGGCGCCCTCACGCTGCTGCTGGAGCCGTGGAACCACCGGCGCGACCCGGAGACGTCCCTGCTCGAGGACGTCGCCCGTGGGCGCTGGCGCCGGATCCGGGCGCTGCTGGTGGGCGGCCTCTTCATCGGCGGCCTCTGGGAGCTCTACAACGCGCTCGCGACCGCCCGCTGGATCTACACGGTGCCCGGGCTCGAGGGCGTGAAGCTGTTCGAGATGCCCTTCCCGGGCTTCCTCGGCTTCCCGGTGCTGGCCCTGG
>CAZEUW010000070.1:0-10433 GCA_964515425.1 uncultured Gemmatimonadota bacterium
CCGGTCGCCGACTGGCCCGTGTACGGCGGCGATCCGGGCCAGCGCCGGTTCTCCTCCCTGGCCGAGATCGGGCGAGCGGACGTCGCGGGCGTCGAGCGCGCCTGGACGCTGCGCACGGGACTCCCCGGCGTCTTCGAGGCCACGCCGATCGCCGTGGAGGGCGACCTCTTCCTCAGCACGCCCGTCTCCGGCGGGCGCCAGGCGGTGCTGCGCGTCGACGGGGCCACGGGCGAAGTCGTCTGGCGGAGCACCCTCGCGGTCGCGCCCGGCCGACCGCATCCGACCACCGCCAGCCGGGGCGTGGCCGTCGGCGGCGGCCGGGTCTACCTGGCCACCCTGGACGCCCGGGTGGTGGCGCTGGACGCCGACAGCGGCGGCAAGGTGTGGGAGGTGCGGACGGCCGATCCCGGGGCGGGCTATCAGCACAAGCAGGCGCCCCTCTTCCACGACGGCGTCCTCTACCTGGGGGTGTCGGGGGGTCCCCTCGGGATCCGCGGCTTCGTGAAGGCGCTGGACGCGGAGACGGGCGAAGAGCGATGGACCTGGCACTCCGTCCCGTCGCCGGAGGCCGGCGGGTGGTGGGGCGACTGGAGCGACACGGCCCCGGGGCTGGGGATCCCCCTCGGACGCGACGTCGCCGCCGAGCGGGCGGACTCGGCCCGCTTCGCCGACAGCTGGCGGTCGGGGGGCGGCGCCCCGTGGATGACGCCGACGCTCGATCCCGATCGCGGGCTGCTCTTCGTCGGGGTCGGCAATCCCGCGCCCGAGCTGACGTCGCGCACCCGGCCCGGGGACAACCTGTGGACCAGCTCGGTGTGCGCGCTCCGCGTCTCGGACGGGACCGCCGCCTGGTGCTGGCAGCTGGTCCCGCACGACCGGTGGGGCATGGACGCCGCGAGCCCGCCGATCCTGCTGCCCGGCGGCCGGGTCGGTCACTTCTCGAAGCTCGGTCATCTCTACGTGTGGAACCGGGAGTCGGGCGAGCTCGTCGAGCTCTCCGACCCCTACGTGCCCCAGCGCAACCTGCTCGCCCCGCCCACCGCCGACGGCGTCACGATGGCGCCGGGGATCTACGGCGGCACGGAGTGGTCGCCCGGCGCCTACTCGCCCCGAACCGAGCTCGCCTACACGGCCGCGCTCCACGCGCCCGGCCGCTACTTCGTGCGGGGCGGCGGCACGGTGGGCTTCGACCTCGGCCCGGCCGGCGAGCGCTTCGGCGTCCTGGCGGCCGTCGAGCCCGGGTCGGGCCGCGTGGCCTGGGCCGACACCACCGCGGCGCCGCTGGTGGGCGGCGTCCTGGCGACGGAGGGGGGGCTGGTCTTCTCGGGCCTGCTCGACGGCGGACTCGCCGCCTGGGACGCCGAGAGCGGCGAGAGGATGTGGTCGGACGCGCTGCCGTTCGGGTGCGCGTCGGCGCCGATGACCTACCGGGCCGGAGGACGCCAGCACGTGGTGGTGGCGTGCGGCGGGCACTTCCTGGCCGGAGGCGGGAGCGGGGACCTGCTGGTCGCCTACGCCCTCCCGTCCGACGGCGGGTCCGTCGGATCCGGCGGGGCGGGCGGGGCGGGGGGGCGCTGAGCCGGCGGTTCGGTCGCCGCCGTCGGCCACCGCGGTCCGCGGCGAGCGTCCGCGTCGGCGGCCTTCAGCCGCCGTCCGCGTTCACGGCCCTCAGCTGCCGGCGTCGGAGCCCTTCAGCTGCGCGGCGAGGAACTCCACCGTCCGCTGCCACGCCGTCTCCGCCGCGTCCGCCTGATAGCGCTCGCCGGAGGGGTTGGCGAAGGCGTGGTCGGCCCCCTCGTAGACGTGGAGGTCGTGAGTGACCCCCGCCTCGGTAAGGGCTTCGCCGAAGGCCTCGACTGCGGAGGGCGGGATGGAGCCGTCCTCGGCCCCGAAGTGGCCCTGGATCGGCAGGCCGTGCTCGGCGAGCGGCGCCAGGGCAGAGGGGTCGTCGACCAGCCGACCGTAGTAGATCACGGCGGCGTCGAGCTGCTCGGGCAGGAGCAGGGCGGTCTGCAGGCTCCAACCACCACCGAAGCACCAGCCGATGCTGGCCACTCGCGGCGCGCCCCGATCGGCGAGCCACGCGTGGGCCGCCCGCAGGTTGGCGCGCGCCGCTTCCTCCTCCACTGAGCCGACCAGCGTGCGGGCGCTGTCGGGGGTCTCGGCGACGGCGCCGCCGTAGAGGTCCACCGCGAGGGCGGCGTAGCCCCGCCCCGCGAGCCGGCGGGCCATGGTGCGGACGTTGTCGTTGAGCCCCCACCACTCGTGGATGACGATGAGCCCGGGCAGGCTGTCGGAAGCTCCCTCGGGGGCGGCGAGATAGCCGGTGAGCTCGCGGCCGTCGACTGTCCCGTAGGTGACCACTCGCCCCACCACCGAATCGACGGGGGCTCCTTCGGCGGCGGCCCCCGCGACGGGGCGGTCGCCGGCGTGCTCCCGGGCGGTGCGCTCGAGGTGCTCGTCCGCAGCGGCCTGCTCGTCGGAGGTCTCGCCTCCGCAGGCGGCGGCCGCGAGGAGCAGCGTGAGGAGCACGGAGGGCGTGCGAAAACGATGGGTCACGGTCGCCTCCAGGGGGTTTCGGCTCCGGCCGCGTGGGGTCGTGTGTCCTCCGAGGACTCCAACCTAGCCGGCCCGCGGCGTCCCGTCAGCCGACGTAACCGTCCCCGGGGCGCTCCGGCCGATGGCTCGCTCCGTCCGCCGTCGCCTCCCGGGACCCTCTTCAGATCGATCTGAAGAGGGTCGCGCACACCGACACCACCTGCGTCTCCGCGGAGACGCCGCCGGGCGGCACCCCTTCAGGGCGAGGGCAGCTTCCGCACGTCGCTCCGGCCGCGGACCACGCCGTAGCCGACGGCGGCGCCGAGCAGGATCGCCGTGCCTCCGCCCAGCACGGGCAGCACCCAGACCAGCGGCGATGCCACCAGTGCCGTGGCCGCGCCGGCGAGCCAGGGGGCGAACCATCGATGGATCCCGTCCACGAAGCGGAGCCGCTCCCGGACGAACGAGCGTGTCTTCGCGAAGGCGGCCACCGCTCCGGTGCCCGCCAGGCCCAGCATCACCAGTTCGAACATCTTCTCACCTCCCGTCCCGCCCTACGGGCGCGTCCGGGGTCGGGTTTCGACCGGTCGGGTTTCGACGCCGGAACGACCGGACGGGCCGACGTCGATCCTCAACGCAGGAACTCGACCCAGAGGAAGAGCCCCGTCGCCGCCGCCGCGCAGAGGATCCCGAGCATCGACCAGACACGGAGGCCGCGCCCGGGGCGTGCCCCGGGATCGTCGATCAGCCGCGTGACGCAGTAGTGGTTCAGTGCGAAGGTGATCGGAGCGAGGAGGAAGGAGGCGACGGCCGCCACGGTGACCAGCACCACCGGGTCGGGGAGCAGCCACGTCTCCGCCAGGGCCAGGACGAGGATGACGCCCAGGAAGCCCCAGTAGAGCGAGCCGCTCTCGTCGCGGGCGGTGTCCGCTCCACGGGCGGGCCGCTCGCCGCGGGCGGGAGCCCGGTCCCGCAGCCGCGCCACCGTCTCCGCGAAGGCGCGGGGGAAGCCCTCCATGACGCCGTACGTGGTCGAGAACATCCCGAAGAAGGCCGCCGCAAGGAACACCGGCAGGATCCAGTCGCCCAGCACGTCCGTGTAGAGCCGGGCCAGGGTGACCGCCACGTCCGCGCCCTCCGGGATCGAGCCCGAGGGCCGCAGGACGCGCGCGCCTAGGACGACGAACATGATCCCGAGCACCAGCGACAGCCCGTAGCCGAGGCGCATGTCCAGCAGCGCCACCCGAAGCGGCCCGTCCTCGGACCGTCCGCTGCTGCGTGCCCGCTCCTCCCACGCGCCGGCCCGCTCCCGCGCCCAGATCGAGTGCCAGACCGAGACGTCGATCCCCGTCGGCATCCAGCCCAGCAGCGCCGCGAGCAGCACGACCGACCCGACCGGGACTTCGGGAACCACCAGGGAGCGCCAGGCGGTCGCGGGCGGCGGGGTCGCCAGGAAGGCCACCGCGGTCATCGCGGCCAGGACGCCGAGCATCGCCTTGGCGAGAGCCGAGAGGCCGTCGAAGCCCCCGGTGGCAAGGAGGAGAGCGACCGTCAGGCCCAGGAGCGTGCTCCAGGCCAGGAACGGGAGGGTGGGGAAGGAGGCGGCGGCGACCGCGGCGGCGACGCCGAGCACGCCGGCGAGCACCGTCACGCCCTGCACGACGGTCCCGAGGAGGAAGACCCACAGCGCCCATCGGTCGGGGCCCGGCACCCGGGCGTAGCCGTCCAGCAGCGACTCTCCCTCGGCCACGGCGTAGCGCGGGCCGAACTCGAAGGCCGGGTACTTGAAGAGGTGGCTGAAGGGGATCACCCAGAGCAGGGCGTAGCCGAAGCGGGCGCCGGCGGTGGGCGCGAGGACGAGATGGCTGGCTCCGATCGCCGTGGCGGCCACGACCAGCCCCGGTCCGAGCCAACGGACCACGTCGAGCTTCCGTCCCCAGCCGCCGGACGTCCGGGCTCTCTCCGATGTCGCCGTCACGCCGGGCCTCCGGATGGCTGGTCGGGCTCGCGACCGTCCCCCAACTTCCGGACCCCGCCGGCGGCGTGCAACGCGACCGGGGCGGAGGCGCGCGGAGAGCCGAGCAGCGACGGGAGGCGAGGATGACGTCGGAGGAGCACCAGCGTGAAGTCAGCGTGAGCTGGACCGAGGGGATGCGATTCGAGGCACGGACGGGGCAGGGCGCGGTGGCCGCGCTCGACGGCGAGGGGACGCTCAGCCCGTCGCCTCCGGAGATGCTGCTGGCGGCCCTCGGCGGCTGCCTCGGGATCGACGTGGTCGACATCCTCGCCAAAGGGCGGGTCGAGCCGGAGGCGCTGACGGTGGAGCTGCGCGGCACGCGCCGGGAGGAGCCCCCTCGCCGCTTCCACACGATCGAGGTGCGCTTCGACGTGCGGGGCGACGTGCCGCGCGCGAAGGTGGAGCGGGCGGTGGCGCTGTCGCTGGAGACCTACTGCAGCGTGTACCACACGCTCGATCCGGAGATCGCGCTCCGCACCGAGGTGGTGCTGGAGGACTCCGGCTGACGGCGCCGGAGCCGCGCTCAGGAGCCTCCCGACCGCCGGTCGCGCCCCTCCCGTGTCCAGATCAGGATGGTCCCGCACGACGCGCCGGTGAGGGAGTACTGCATCGGCGTCTCGGAGGCGCCCCGGTACACCTCGATCGCGAGGACGTCGTCGTGGTTGAGATCGTCGGGATGGAGCCCGCGGTTGAGCACCCCGTCGAGGTAGTAGACGGGATTGCAGTCGAGGCGCGCCCGGGTGATGCGCACCTCCGCCCGCCCGAACCGGTAGGCGCCCACCTGCACGCCCGGCACGCCGCGCAGGTAGTCGCTCGTGTGCTGGGCGTTGCGGTCCTCGATCTCCTCGGGGCCGATGTAGTGGCCCATGCCCGTGTTCCGTCGGTCGTAGAAGCCCGAGAGCTTGCCGATCTCGCGGCGTCCCTGGACCTCGACCGTGATGTCCTCGACCCGGAGGACCGTCTCGCTGAGCATCAGGGTGACCCGGGTCACGTGGCCGCCGCGGAGCTCGAGCGGCACCGACTCCTCGGCGAAGCCGATGAGCCCCACCTGCACCGTGTCGCGTCCGGCCGGGACGTCGGCGATCGTGAACTGGCCGGTCGCGTCGGTGAACGCCCCGCGGCCGGTCGAGGTCAGCACGACACGGGCGCTCTCCAGCGGACCGCCCGTCATGGCCGAGACCACCTGGCCGGTCAGCGTGGCCAGGCTGTCCCCGTCGGCTCCCGCCTCCTGGGCGGGGAGTCCGGCCGGAAGGAGCGCGCACAGGAGCAGCCCCAGCGCCGGAATCGAACGCACGACACGAACCACTGAGCCCCCTTCTCGGTGACGTCGGACGACGGCCGGCGGGACCGGCGGGGGCCGGTCAGCGGTCGCCCTCCCAGTCGCCGGGGTCCCTCGTCCAGATGACGATGACCCCGCATCGGTCGCGATACTTAAACCGGATCGGAACCTCGGAGTTCCCCCGGTAGATCTCCACGCCCGCGATCTCTCGCGGGTGGACCGCGTCCACGTCGAAATAGGGAGCCCTCGCGCCGTCGACGTAGAACTGGGGTACGCACCCCTTGCGGCGCCCCATCGTGACCGGGGTCACGCCGGACGCCGACCGCTGGCCGACGTCGAGACCCGGAACGCGCCGGAGGAGGGCGGTCGTCCGGACCGGCTGGATGCGCTCGATCTCCTCGCGAGTGATGAAGTGGCCGGGCGCGTTCTCGCGGCGGCGGTGGAAGCCGGTGAGCTTGCCCACGGGTGCCGCACGCTCCACCGTGACCACCAGCTCGGTGACCGGCATCACCCGGACGCCGACCACGAGCGAGAGCTCGAGGGTCTGCCGCGGTCGCAGCTCCACCTCGACCGGCCGGGACTCGGTCCCGAGGTAGGAGATCTCGAGCATGCGGGGACCGGGGGGGACGCCGATGAAGCGGAACGCCCCGTCGCCGTCGGTGGTCGTGCTCAGCTCCGTTCCGCGGACGCCGAGCTCGACCCCACCGAGGGGACGCCCCTCCTGGAGCGAGGTCACGCGGCCGAGGAGCGTCGCGTGATGGCTCTGCGCCGGCGCCGTCACGGGGAGGAGCGGGAGCGCGAGCAGTCCGAGCGCGACCGGGAGGGGGAGGCGTCGCTGGCGGGATGCGTCCCGTCGGGTCGTCATGGTCTCCACCCTCCTGACCTCCGGGCGGGAGTCGACGGCAGCGGAGGGCCGCGTCTGCCGGCGAAACTACCGAGATCGACCGAACGCGGCAACGAACCCCGGGCGAGGGAGTCGCTCATGATCGAGATGGTGCTCTGGACGGCGGCCGCCGCCTTCATGGTGGTCCTGCTCTTCCTGATCCCCCTCGGCCTCCCGGGCACCTGGGGGATGCTCGCCGTGCTTCTGGCGGGGCTCGTGGCCGGTCGGGTCGGCGTGTGGACCTTCCTCGTCCTCCTCGTACTGGTGGCTCTCGCCGAGGTCGCGGAGTTCCTGCTCGTGCGGCACGCCGCCGTCCGCTACGGCGGATCGTCCCGGGCCTTCTGGGGCGCGATCGCCGGGGGGTTGGTGGGCGTCGTCGTCGGCTTCCCCGTGCCGGTCGTCGGTTCGCTGGCGGCGGGGATCGCGGGCACCTTCGCCGGCGCCATGGCCGTCGGGCTCTGGGAGCGTCACGAGCCGGCCGACGCCGCTCGCATCGGATGGGGCGCGGTCGTCGGGCGGGGGCTCTCCGCGGGCGTGAAGGTGGCCGCCGGCCTCGTCGTGCTGGTCGTGGGCGGGACGGCCCTGCTGGCGGGCTGAGCGGAGCCCCGGGCGCCGGCCGGTGTAGCTGCGATCGTCGTCGCGGGCGGACGGTTGTGAGCCGGGCGCGCGGGCCGGTACCTTCGGCCGGCCGGCCCACCGGACGCCGGCGGAACCAACGTCGGGGAGGGAAGCGTGCGGGCCACGTCCAGGATGGTTTCCATCGCGGCCGCCGCGGCCGTGACCGCGATCGCCGCGGGCGCGGCGGTCGGCCTCGCCGGTCTCGTCGGGGACGCCGGGACGCCCGCGTCGACGTCGGTCCCCGCCCCGTACGCCTGCCGGCCCCCGGGCCCGACGGCGGTCGGTTCCCACGCTCGCTCGGCGCGAGAGCCCGTGCGCATCCGGATGTCGGCTTCGAGCCGGGCCCGGGGCGCGAGCGGCACGATGGTGCTTCGTCTCGGGGATTCCCCCTTCGGGGTGGCGGTCGAGCCCGACGGTAGCTACCGCTACCATCTCGAGGTCGAGCTCCGCGGCCTCCCGGAGCGCGACGACCTCCACCACGTCGTGTGGGCGGCGACGCCCGAGCTGGACGAGCATCGCCGGATCGGCACCGTGTCGGACGCGTCGGAGGGCGGCGTCGAGGGCACGGTCACCTGGAACAAGTTCCTGGTCTTCGTCACCGCGGAGGAGACGCCGCGTCCGGACACCAGGAGCGGGCGGATCCTGCACTCCGCGCTCTCGCCGAGCGGCCGCATGCACACCAAGGCGGGCCACGGGCCGTTCTCCGGCGAGCCGTGCCTCGACCCCCGTCAGTGACGGCGTGACGGCGTGAGATCGCGGTCGACGGGGGGAGCGGTCCTCCCCGCGGCGATCGGCGTCGCCGTGCTCCTGGCCGCGCTCCCGGCGAGGGCCGCGGGCCAGCACGCGGGATACGAGGCTCCCGCCGCGGACACCGTCTCCTGGCGGATGCCGCCCATGAACACCTCGATGCCGATGCTGCCGAGCCTCGCCCGGCTGCGTCCGGACGTCGAGCCCTTCCTTCCCCTCCGCGGCGTGCCGGCCGAGTCGCTCCCGGCGGCGCGGCCCCGGGAGACCCGCCAGCTCGTCGACGGCGACACCCTCGTGCTCCGCGCGACGCCCGTGCGCAAGGTGATCGGCGGACGGACGTTCAAGATGTGGGGCTACAACGGTCAGATCCCCGGTCCCCTCCTGGTGGTGCCGCAGGAGGCGGAGATCGTGGTCGAGTTCGTCAACGAGATCGAGCTGCCGAGCACCGTTCACTGGCACGGCGTCCGGTTGGAGAATCGCTTCGACGGCGTCCCGGGCGTCACGCAGGAGCCGGTCGCGCCGGGGGACCGCTTCGTCTACCGGGTGCGCTTCCCGGACGCGGGCGTCTACTGGTACCATCCCCACCTCCGCGAGGACATCCAGCAGGACCTGGGGCTGTACGGCAACATGCTGATCCGGCCCACCGACGACGACGCCTACGGCCCCGTGCACGGCGAGCGGACGCTGGTGCTGGACGACGTGCTGACGGACGCGCGGGGGATGTATCCCTGGGGGGCCGAGTCGGCGGTGATGACGCTGATGGGCCGGTTCGGCAACGTCTTCCTCGTCAACGGGTCCACCGACCACGCGATGGAGGTCCGGCGGGGCGAGGTCGTGCGCTTCTTCCTCACCAACGTCTCCAACACGCGGACCTTCAACCTCGACTTCGGCGGCCTCCCCATGAAGCTGGTCGCCGCCGACGTGAGCCGCTTCGAGCGGGAGGAGCGTGTGCGGCACCTCGTCCTCGCCCCCGCACAGCGCTACGTGGTGGACGTGCGCTTCCCGGAGGCGGGCACGGTCGCCGTCACCAACCGCATCCAGGCCATCGACCACTACCGGGCCGAGTTCTACCCGCGGGTGGACACGCTCTCGCTCGTCCGTGTCGGCGAGGAGGGACCCCCCCCGCAACCCGACGTGGCGTTCGACCGCCTTCGCGAGCACGAGGACGTCCAGCGGGAGGTCGCGCCCTACCGCGACTGGCTGGACCGGGAGCCCGACCTCCGGCTCGAGCTGTGGATGCGGGGCGGGGGCCTGCCCGTGCCGATCCGGCGGATGATGGAGCTCGACACCCTCTACGTCCCCCCGGTCGAGTGGAACGACGCCATGCCGATGATGAACTACGTCTCGACCGGACGACGGGTGGAGTGGGTCCTCCGCGATCCGGAGACGGGACGGGAGAACCTCGACATCGACTGGCGCTTCACGGTGGGCGACCGGGTCAAGCTCCGAATCCGCAATCCCGGCGGCTCGCTCCACCCGATGCACCACCCGATCCACGTCCACGGCCAACGCTTCCTCGTGCTGGCCCGGGACGGCGTCCCCAACGACAACCTCGTGTGGAAGGACACCGTGCTCGTCCCCGTGGGCTCGACGGTGGACCTGATGCTCGAGCTGTCCAACCCCGGAGATTGGATGATCCACTGCCACATCTCCGAGCACCTGGAGGCGGGCATGGAGTCCGTCCTCCACGTCGCGCCGGCGGCCGACGGGGCCGAGCCCTGAACCCGGCCCCGGCCGACCGGACACATCGAACTCCCGCGACCGACACCCTGACTGGAGAGGCATTCCCATGACTCGGACAGGCACCCGATGCGCCGCCGCCCTGACGGCGCTCCTCCTCACCTTCGCCACCGGGGCCGCGGCGCAGTCGCCGGGGCCGGGCGGGGGCGATTCGTTCCAGCGCCCCCTCCCGACGCCGCGCGGCAGCCCCAACATCGAGGTGCTGGGCCACGTGCCGCTCGGAGCGAGCCTCACGATCTCCGACCTCGAGCTCGAACAGGAGACGTCGCGCCCGTTCGCCTACGTCTCCCGCATGTTCGACCAGGCGGGCTTCGACGTGATCAGCCTCGAGGACCCGGACCACCCGCGGGTGATCCACCGGTGGCGGATCGAGAACGTCGAGCTGCATCGGGGCACCGGCGCGATGGACGTGAAGTACTTCAGGCATGACGGCGAGTACTTCCTCGTGCAGTCGACCCAGTTCCAGCAGGGCGGTCCGGACTCGGACCTGGGAGCGGTCGTCTTCCGCACGACCGGCCTGCCGGAGGAGGCGCCCGAGGAGGTGGCGAGGATCCGATACCCGGAGTCGCCGGGCGGCTTCCACAACATCTTCATGTACAAGCACTCCGACG